>NZ_JBBNJY010000069.1:0-4888 GCF_040093295.1 Ruminococcoides bili | reverse complement strand
CCAAACTTTTATAATTGCTTGATAAAGCAATCAGCTAAACTATAATTTGCTTCAACTAAAGAATCTGAATTTTAAAATTCGGCAGATACCATTGCAAAGCCTCTTCGTAGCTGTATCCGTCATTACAAAGATAATTTATTCCGTTAAGGCTTACACCGTAATATTCCCCGTCATCGGCATTTGCATAGCTGTCCCAAGGGGAGGCAACAGCGGTAAGGTACGGATATTCGCTGTTCGTTGAAGTTTTGCCGTTGGTAAAATCGCAAAAAGGTATATAAAACGCTTTGCCGTCTGCGCAGAGCGCTTTTTTATATACGGAAGATACGGCGGATTTGATTTTATTGTAATTTTCTTTAACGGAATTTTCTGCTTTGCTTTCGGGTAAACATATGTCAATATCCGACAAATCGTAACTGTCGGGAGATACAATATAATTCGTATAAAGAATTATTGTCAATGCTTTTAAGGTTTCTTCGCAGTAATTTTCATTGTATTTTGCCGCTACCATACCGCAAAGGTCAGATTCGGTGAGCGGCGATTTTTCTGATTCGGAATTTTCTTTTGCGACAGATTTTGTTGTAGTTTCAACTATGGTTTCGCTTTTTGACGGCTCGTTTGCGGTAACGGGTTCTGTTGCTTTATCCGCAGTCGAATTTGAAGTGACAGCGGTTTGAGGCGACGAGCACTTAGAGATTATTATGGGCAAAAAAGCCATTGTAAGCAAAAATATTATTATAAATATAACTTTTGTTCTCATAAATTCCTCTCTTTTCGTATAACTTTGCAAAAGTGAATTTTTACTTTAATAATTCTTGACATAAGCGTATAATTGGCTTAAAATAATATATGTAAAAAATTCGGCTAAAATAACCGTTATATTGTTTGAAGAAACGGAGATAAGTATGAAGATTAAATTATCATGGATTCCATTTATCCCTGCCGTTCTTGCCATGGTTGCGCTTAGACTTTTAAGTGTATTCGGTAATGACGATACAGGAACGATGAGCGGAATGAACGCATTGTTGTTTTCTTATTTAGCAGTTGGCGTTGCACTTGTTCTTTTTGTGCTGTGCATATTTTTTAATATTTTGGACAAAAAAACCGCACCGGTTTATGAGTCAAAACGAAATGTGCCCGCGGGTGTTTTTGCGGTGCTTTCCGCCGCATTTGCGCTTGCATATTCCGTAATGACCATTTTGACAAGAAAAGACAGCGAGTATTTGCTGATGTCCATTATTTGCGCATTCCTTGCAATGCTTGCCGCTATCGGACTTGTTTTTATGGCAAGAACTCATTTTACGGGTTTTGCTCCGGTGTCTAATATTGCTTTTCTGTATATTTTCCCGACACTCTGGGCAGTTTCGGAATTGATTTCGTGTTTTCTTGAGGCAACAAAGCTTTCAGTATCGGCATCAGATATGTCGCTTTTGTTCTGCTTTATTTTCCTTACCTTAAGTTTGTTCCCACAGGCAATGGTAATTTCAAAAATTCCCGGAAGAAACCCTGTTAAAGCAACATTTATCTATGGCTTGCCGTCAGTCGCTTTCGGACTTTCGTACGGTGCGTTCCTTATAGCACGAGTTATTTTTGACAGTGCAGACGGTATGGCTCTTATTGCAGGTGTAATGTTTATTTCTTTCGCTTTGTATCAGCTTTTCTATATTATTGAGCTTACAAGAGGCGCACTTAAGAAAGATGATGTGCAGATTGTAGATGCTTTTACAGATGATGACGATACAGCCGATAACAGCGGCAAGAGTGACGAACTTGTTTTCTCGGATGAAGAGAAAAAAGACGAGGATTATGCTCAAAACGCTACTGCAGATACCGATGATTTTATTATGGGTTATGAGGCTGACGACGATGTTCCGAATATTTCCGCTCCTAAAGTTATCGGCGATAAAAATTCGGAAGACGATATTACAGGCGGATTTTTCTTTGGCGTAGGTGCTGATGATGACGATGATGATTCGTCACATAGTATTTTGGAAACAAGACGACAGAAGAAAGAAGAAAAACTTATGGGCGAGATTGACAAGTTGCTTGCAGAGCTTGACGAACAGCAGCAGGAACTTAACGACAAGAAATAAGTTTTGAAAATTAATGCTTGACATTTCAATTCGGCGGTGTTAATATTAAGTAAAATAAAGTACTTCGATAAGGACACGGTTTAAAAACCTACTTTTTAAGAGAGCGAAAATGTTTGCTGTGATTTTTCGCATAAGTAATTTTAAGCTACCACCTTTGAGTCTGCACAGGAAATGGTGCGGCGTATGACTGCGTTAAGGTTGTAAAGAGGGCATAGTTATTATGCCAAAGTTGGGTGGAACCACGAAGTATATTCGTCCCGATATTCCTTTTGGAATATCGGGCTTTTTATTTCTTATGATTAAGGAGAATGAATATGATTAATGTTGAATTAAAGGGCGGTACAGTCAAGGAGTTTGAAAGCGGAGTAACTCCTGCTGAAATTGCAAAATCTATCGGTATGGGACTTTATAAGTCTGTATGCTGTGCAAGAGTTGACGGCAATGTTGTCGACTTGCGTACACCTATTACAAAGGATTGCAGAGTAGATCTTCTTACTTTCGATGAGCCTGACGGTAAAAAAGCGTTCTGGCATACTGCATCACACATTCTTGCGCAGGCTGTCAAGCGCCTCTATCCAAGTGCAAAATGCGCTATCGGTCCTGCCGTTGACAACGGTTTTTACTATGATTTTGAAGTTGAAAAGCCGTTTACATCCGAAGACCTTGAGAAAATCAAGGCAGAGATGAAGAAAATCGTTAAGTCGGGTATTGAGATTGAGCGTTTTGAGCTTGCTCCCGACGAAGCGGTAAAAATGCTTGAAGAGATGAACGAGCCTTACAAGGTTGAACTTGCTAAGGAACATTCCGATAACGGCGAACACATCAGCTTTTATAAGCAGGGCGATTTTACAGACCTTTGCGCAGGTCCTCACCTTATGAGCGTTGCACCTATTAAGGCTGTTGAACTTACAAACTGCACAGGCGCATACTGGAGAGGCGACGCTAACAACCATCAGCTTTGCAGAGTTTACGGTGTAGCGTTCCCTAAAGCATCTATGCTTGAGGAACACCTCACAATGCTTGCAGAGGCAAGAAGCCGTGACCATAACAAACTCGGCAGAGAGCTTGAGCTTTTCACAACATCAGATGTAATCGGTCAGGGTCTTCCTATCCTTCTTCCAAAGGGCGCAAGAATCGTTCAGCTTTTACAGAGATTTGTAGAAGACGAGGAACAGCGTCGTGGCTGGTTACTTACAAAAACACCTTTTATGGCTAAGAGCGACCTTTACAAAATCAGCGGTCACTGGGACCACTATATGGACGGTATGTTTGTACTCGGTGATCCTGAAAAAGATGATGAAGTATTTGCACTTCGTCCTATGACTTGCCCGTTCCAGTATCAGGCTTATCTTAATCGTCAGCGTTCATACAGAGATCTTCCTCTCCGTTACAATGAAACTTCAACACTTTTCAGAAATGAAGCAAGCGGCGAGATGCACGGACTTATCAGAGTTCGTCAGTTCACAATTTCCGAAGGTCATCTTATGTGCTTGCCTGAACAGCTTGAGGACGAGTTCAGAAACTGTCTTGAGCTTGCTATTTATATGCTTAAAACACTCGGTCTTTATGAAGATGTATCTTACAGATTCTCACAGTGGGATCCTAAGGACAGAGCTAAGTATATCGGTACTGCCGAGCAGTGGGACGAAGCACAGGGCATTATGCAGAAAATCCTTGACCACCTTGAAATTCCTTATGCTATCGGCGTAGGTGAGGCTGCTTTCTACGGTCCTAAACTTGATATTCAGATTAAGAATGTTTACGGCAAGGAAGATACACTTATTACAATTCAGATTGACCAGATGCTTGCAGAAAAATTCGGTATGGAGTATGTAGATAAGGACGGCTCAAAGAAAAATCCTTATATTATTCACAGAACTTCAATCGGTTGTTACGAGAGAACGCTTGCACTTCTTATTGAGAAATATGCCGGTGCATTCCCGATGTGGCTTGCTCCTGTTCAGGTTAAACTTCTTCCTGTTGCAGACAGACACCTTGACTATGTTTACGAAATCAAAAAGGCTCTTGACGCTTGTGGTATGCGTGTTGAGGTTGACTCAAGAAGTGAGAAAATCGGATATAAGATTCGTGAGGCACAGCTTGAGAAAGTTCCTTATATGTTCATTATCGGCGACAAGGATGTAGAGGCTAATACTGTTTCTGTTCGTCACAGAAAAGAGGGTGACCTCGGCGCAATGAAACTTGAGGACTTTATTGCAATGGCACAGAAAGAAATTTCTACAAAGGAAATTAAATAACTTGTAATAAGAATTATTTGATTTGTAAATATTATTTAAAAACTTCAAAAGTAAGGAAAATAAAAAATATTGCGAAATTTTGAAAAAAGTTTTGAAAAACACTTGCATTTTGCTTATTTTTGTTGTATAATCTATCTGTTATTATGCAGAGTCAGGCAGGTGAGGAAAATGAAAGAGAACATCCATCCAGATTATCAGCAGACAACAATTACATGTGCTTGCGGTAATGTTATTGAAACAGGTTCAACAAAGAAGGACATTCGTGTTGAAGTTTGTTCAAAATGCCACCCATTCTTCACAGGAAAGCAGAAATTGGTTGATACCGGCGGACGCGTTGACAGATTCAAGAAGCGTTTCGGTATGAACAAATAATTTTTTATATCGTAATTGTTGAGGCGGCACTTAGTGCCGCCTTTTTGACTGTTATCCCAAAAAGACGGTTATTTTTCAATAGTTGGGGTGAATTATGGTTTAGCAAATTGATTTGCCAATCAATTATAAAAGTTTGGTCAACCTTTGAAAAGGTTGACCAAACAGATC
>NZ_JBBNJY010000068.1:0-5451 GCF_040093295.1 Ruminococcoides bili | reverse complement strand
AAACCCGCAATTTTTGAAAAAATTGAGTAAACTTTTTTGTTCTTTTGCTGATAATTTAGCGTTAGCTAAATTTCAATGCCCGACCGACACTCCGCTAAACCAAAATTTATTAATGTTGCCCCAACATAAAAAACTCCCGCCCGAGCGAGAGTTTTTAACATTTTATTTATAAGATGTTGAAAGTGAAACTGTACCGTCTGATTTTCCGTTATTATCAATATGATAAACTAAATTGTTTTTTTCATCAATAGTGCTTGCAGACTGCCATAACCAGTTTACTTTTGATGAGCCGTCAGCTGTTGCTTCAAAAGTTACAACAACCATTTCTCCGCCTTTAGTGTAGTCATAGCCTGTGGTTATGTCAGAGCCGTTTAAGTTGATTTTTCCGGCTATTTTTGCATTGATAATACCATTTGTTGTAGCTGGTTTCTGGAGCAGAGCGGATTTAACTTTTAATTTTGATGAATCATATGTGATTTGTGCCTGATAGTTTGTTAAAACTACAGTGCTTTTAACCGAGTAGGTAACTGTTATTGTTTGACCTTTCTTTAAGTCAAGAGTTACATCTTCGTTAGATTTTTCATCGGAGTTGTTTTTGTCAGATGAATTGTTATTTGATTTGTTGCCCGAATTATTGCCTGAATTATTGTTTGAATTGTTGTTTGAATTGTTGTTTGCAGCCTTGCTTGATGAATTATTGTTAGAGTTGCTGTTTGCTTTTGATGAATCGGAAGAGCCGCTTGATTCTGACTTTTCAGAGCTTTGAGCAGACTCGGACTTTGATTCAGAACCCGAACTTTGTGAATTGCTGCTTTCAGAAGTTACTTCGCTTTCTGATTTGTCGTTTGCAACAGTTGTGTTTTCAGCGGCAGAAGCAGTGCTTGTTACGGTCGCAACGGTTGATGAACTCTCATCTTTATTACCGCAGCCTGTCATTACACTTGCAAATGATGTTGAAACGGCAAGTAAGGCAATCAAAAGTGCAACAGAAAGCCTCTTTGCTTTATGCTTTGAATTATTCATAAAATCATTCCTTATCTAATGTTATTGTTCCTATTATAGCAAAATATATTATAAAAATAAAGCGTAATTATTTAAATAATAATTTGCAAAATTTGACATTGTAATTTAATTTTTTCTATGATATAATAGATATGTGAAAACTGAATGAATTTTTAGGAGTGTTTGAATTGAAATTAGCAAAAATTATTGCAGTAGGACTTTCTGCTGTAATGCTTACTACAGGCTTTTCTGTATCTGCTCTTGCGGCACAGACAACCGAATCCACCGTTTCTACACCGGGATTTAAGACATATGACGCATTATATGCTCACGCTGTTTTAAACTCTGAAGATACACAGGCTTGGCTTAGTTGGCAAAGTGTACACGATGAGAACTTTAACGAAATAGACAGTAATAAAAAGTATTTCTTCCTGCCTTCCTCGGCAAACGGAGAAAAAGTTGATATTTACAACGCTTATTCATCACCGATTACAATAAACGGAGTTACTGTTGATTCACATAAGTCGGGTTCGGTACCGTACAATACAAATGTTGAGTATAAGGTAAATGCGGGCGGCAAAAACTTTACTTTGATTTTTATGAAATCAACCGCAGAGTCCGCCGTATATATCAATAATGACAATGCCGACGGTAACGGTACGGAGCTTATCACATACCTTAATCGTGATAAGAGTAATTCCGCAAGCGCAACAGCCGCAATTATTGATGCAGAC
This sequence comes from Ruminococcoides bili, assembly GCF_040093295.1. Classification (NCBI taxonomy): domain Bacteria; kingdom Bacillati; phylum Bacillota; class Clostridia; order Eubacteriales; family Oscillospiraceae; genus Ruminococcoides; species Ruminococcoides bili. The sequence goes on along the minus strand of NZ_JBBNJY010000068.1, from coordinate 3,715 downwards.
GGCACAATTGAAACTGCCGATGTTAAGAAAATAAAGGGAAGAGGAAACTCAACCTGGGGCAAGGCTAAAAAGCCTTACAACATTACTTTCAAGGATAATGTAACAATCGGTTCGATGGATAAGTGCAAGAAATTTTCTATGCTTGCAAACTATCAGGACGATTCTCTTTCAAGAAACAGATTTTTATATGACCTTTCTGATGCGGTAGATATGCCGTATGCCTCAGATTCCCGTTATGTTGATTTTTATTCAGACGGCTATTATTGGGGTTCATATCAGATGTGTCAAAAGATTGATACAGGTAAGACAAATCTTTTAAGTGACATTGATGATAAAGGCTACCTCAACAAGGACGGCTCAATCAACGAAAACTTCCAATTTGTATGCGAGGTTGACGCAAGTGCTACTGATGATGATTATCACTTCACTTCATCAAGCGGTAATAAGATTACATTAAAAACTCCCGAGCTTGCACCGGGGGACAAAGGCTACAACGAAGTTAAAAATTATGTAAAAAACAAATTTGATTCTTTTTACAATGCAATTAAAAATTCAACTGAAAATCTTGCCGATTATGCCGATGTTGATTCTGTAACAAAGATTTATCTTATAAACGAACTCGGCAAAAACTGGGATTCGGGCGTATCAAGTCTTTACTTTACATATAAGCAGGACGAAAACGGCAATTGGAAATTCTTTGGTTCTCCTGTATGGGATTACGATAACTCGCTCGGTAACGCAAAGGGCGTTGAATGGGATCTCGGAAATATAGGAGTAAATGACTATGAACAGTACAGCGGTTGGTGGTGCAAATACAAAGATAAAGGTAAAAACAGCAACAGCACAAACAATGTTATGAATCTGATTTCGAGAAATAAAAATGTTATTAAGGCTGCACCGCAGGTTTGGTTTGAGGACTTTGTTCCGGCTCTCAAAACATTTATGTCACGCGGAGTAAGTGAGGGAGAAATTTATTCATCTGATGTTTATTATAACTACCTAAAGGGCAGTGCAGAGATGAACTACAAGAGCGGTTGGTTGCTCAATACAGGCAGCTGGATTGCAGACCACAGCAAACTCAATGTAGCTACCTTTGACTATTCCACAGGCAAATATACAGTAAGCAATACTGTTACAAAGTACAGCAACGATTTTGACGGAAAGTACAATTATTGTGCCGATTGGCTTACAAGCCGTGCGGCTTGGCTTAGCAACGAAATGTATGCTGACTACGAACCGTCAAATCCAAGAATTGAAAATGACCTTAACAATGACGGAATTTTAGATGTTCGTGATGCAACGGCTCTTCAGCTTTACATTGCAGAAAGTGCAACACTTGACATTGAAGGTGTAAAAATGGCTGATATAAACAAAGACGGAATTATTGATGTGAGAGATGTCACATCTTTACAGCAGATAATTGCACAATAAAATTTAAATTTTTATACCGCTTGATTTCGGAAGATTTCAAGCGGTATTTTGATTTTTAAAAGTCATATTTCTATTATTTAATTATAAATTTACACAAAATTTATTGAAAAACTTACGATAATGGTATATAATGTATTTGTGAAAATTTTGGGTATTATTGAGGATAGTATTGATTTAATTATGGAGGTTATTATGAGGAAGACTAAAATTGTCTGCACCATTGGTCCTGCCTGCAACAATAAAGAAACCTTGCTTGAGATGATCAACGCAGGTATGAATGTTGCTCGTATTAATATGTCACACGGAGCATATGACGATTTGGAAAACACTTTTAATGTTCTCAAAGAAGCTATTGCCGAAAGCGGAAAAATTGTGTCAATTCTTCTTGATACAAAAGGTCCGGAAGTAAGAGTATGCACATTTGAAAACGGCAGTATAGAACTTATTGAAGGTCAGCTTTTCAGCCTTTGCAAGAATAAAGAAGTCGGTGACGAAACAGGCGTGGCAATTTCTTTCCCTAAGCTTATTGATTTGTTCAATGCCGACGGCAAAGCGGCAATAGGCAGAGAATTATTATTAGATGACGGTCTTATCTCAATGGTTGTTGACAGTATGACTCCTAATGAAATCATTTGCAAAGTAGTTAAGGGCGGTACACTTAAGAACAGAAAGAGTATTAATATTCCCGGTTATCATATAAATATGCCTTATGTCAGTGCACAGGACAGAAAAGATATTGAATTTGGTCTTTCTCACGGCGCTAATGTAGTTGCCGCATCATTCGTTCGTACACACGAAGATGTTAAAACATTAAGAGATTTTATCGACAGCCTTGGATTTGAATATGTTGAAATCATCGCAAAGATTGAAAATCAGAGCGGTGTTGACGATATGGACGCCATTATAGATTGCGCTGACGGCATTATGGTTGCCAGAGGCGATATGGGTGTTGAAATTCCGTTTATCAAACTTCCTGAAATTCAGAAAACACTTATCAGAAAGTGCGTTGCAAGAGGTAAATATGTAATTACAGCAACTCAAATGCTTGAGAGTATGACTTCTTCACCTCGTCCTACAAGAGCTGAAATCAGCGATGTTGCCAATGCTGTATATGACGGTACAAGCGCCGTTATGCTTTCGGGTGAGTCTGCCGCAGGTAAGTATCCTGTTGAAAGTGTTAAGGCTCTTGACGCTATATGCTTTGAGGCAGAGCAGAACGGTGAGTTTACAGCTCTTAAAGACTATATCGAACATCACAGTATTCAGGACAGCAACCCAATCAGAGGCAGTATTTGCCGTGCGGCAAGAGATATTGCTCATCAGATTGGCGCAAGAGCTATTATTGTTGAGAGTGCTACAGGTAAAGTTGCAAGAGCAATGACACATTTCCGCCCGAATGTTCCGATAATTGCAGTTGTTACCTCTTCGCTTGTTTGTAAAAAACTTTGCCTTAATTGGGGTATTACAGCACTTATCGGTGAAGAAAAGAAAACTTCCGATGCCATTACAAAGCAGGCAATGGAAAAGGCTTTAAGCACGGGCTACTTTAAAAAGGGCGATATTGTAGTTGTAATTTCTTCAAACAGAACTGCACCTACTTCAAGCACAGACTCTCTCAATGTAAGGATTTTATAATATGAATAACAATAACATTATACTTATAGGAATGCCTGGTTCGGGTAAGAGTACACTTGGTGTTCTGCTTGCAAAATACAGCGGATATTCTTTTGTGGATTTAGACTTGATTATTACTAAGAAAACAGGCAAAAAACTGCAAAAGATACTTGATCAGGACGGCTATGATGCTTTCTTGAAAATTGAAAATCAAGTAGGCAAAGAGCTTGACTGCGAGAAAACAGTTGTGGCAACAGGCGGCTCAATGGTACTTAGCGCAGAAGGTATGGAACATTTGAAGAAAATCGGTACGGTTGTGTATATTAATGTGCCGATTGATGAAATCATACGCAGAGTTACAAATGTAGCGACAAGGGGAATTGCTTTTAAAGACGGCGAAACTCTTAACGATGTTTTTAAAGAGAGAACACCTCTTTATGAAAAATATGCAGATGTAACCGTTGATTTTGAGAATGCGTCAAATCTTGAAGAAACCGTCGATAAAATTATGGAAAAATTAAATCTTCATAAGTAATAATTTAAGCACCGATTTGAAAAGTCGGTGCTTTTTTGCCTTTTGCTTTAAAAACGATTTTTGTTAAAATGTTGGTAAATTATGGTTTAGCAAATTGATTTGCCAATTAATTATAAAAGTTTGGTCGACCTTTTC
>NZ_JBBNJY010000067.1:0-5522 GCF_040093295.1 Ruminococcoides bili | reverse complement strand
GCATAATACTATACATCACACAGTATTATATGTCAAGGACTTTTTCCAGATTATATAATAAAAATTTTGAACAGCCTGCTGTTTGGCGGCTTGAACACAACGGCGCAAGCCTTTAAAAATGCTGACAGCTCGACCAAAGTCAAGCTGTTGTTTTTTACTGATCTGCAATTTCGATATAAATATCTCCGCTTACCGTGGTTATTCGGCACTCTTCGTTTGAAACGCTTTGCGGTACATTTACCGTGCCGCTTGTTGTTTCGGTAATAAATTGTTTATTACTTAGCAATGTTCCCGATATTTCGCCGCTTACGGTATCAAGTACAATATTTTTTGCGTCACATCTTTTCAAATCTATCTCTCCGCTTGTGCTGTTTGCTTTAAGCTTTTGGCTTGCAACCGTATCGGTAAGCATAACTCCGCCGCTGATTGTTTTTGCAAAAATTTCTTTGCCTTTTACATTTGACAAGTCAATCTCACCGCTTACAGAACTTGCATTAATACACTCGGTTGCCGAAATATTATTTATAATTACATCTCCGCTTGTAGACTCGGCATTTAATTTTTCCAGATTTAAATTCTCCGCATAAACATCTCCACTTGTCGATGAAATATTAAGTTCTTGTTTTACATCGGCTTTTACACTTACATCACCGCTGATACTGCCGACCTTTGCATTATCAAAAGTAAATTCGTTTGCAACATCAATATCTCCGCTCATTGAAGCTGCATTCAAAGAATCATATTTGTTTTTCGGCAAATAAACCGAAACCCTCATATCCGAAACGAAAAATCCGATATTAATACGCTCAAACCAGTTGCGTTCATCTTTCACACGGACTGTTAATGTATTGTTTTCGTTTACAACAGTGTGAGTGACTTTTTCCCGTTCATCACACAATACCCGACATTTATCATCATTTGATTTATAAAAATTTATATTGCTTGCCGCGTCCTCTATTATAATATTTGTAAAATCGTCTTCAACAGTATAAGTATGCGTTACAAAATCTGATGTGCTGATTTCATTAAAATTAAATCCAAGACTGTATATACCGCAAAATCCGCAAATCATTCCAACCGCTACAAGAATTACAGCTACCGTTATCAGTATCTTTTTTGATTTCTTCATTATACTTCCTCTTTTCTTATAAACAAGGATTTTATCCAAATCCATATTTTTTTACTGACAAATACCATTCCTTTTGTAATTTGATTAATTCCGAAAAACGACAGTATTGACAAACCCGCACATACAAAAGCTCCGCCAATCAGCACGAGCATCGCAAATATATTTGCATTTGAGGTAAAAGCATATGCCACTGTACTTACCAATGTAAAAATTCCGCTTACCGCCAAACTGAAATCAGCCGCATAAAATGACAAAACCACAGACCATATAACTATGTAAACCGTCAGAACAATAACTATTGCGGTTAAAAGCAGAGGAAACCAAACGGGAGAGCCTACTGCGAGCAATACTATTTCCCACACCTTCCAATCGTGTTTTTTGCTGACTGTTCTTTTAACCAATTTTGGCAATGAAGATTCCGATAAAATTTGCTGTATAATTTCGTTTACCGAGCCTATATCTTCAACAGCCTCATTTTCGGTCATACCCTCGTCCATTCTGTCGTCAATCATTTCACTGTAAAACTGAACCGAATTTTCTATATCTTCTTTCGGCAATCCCGATAAACCGTTATACAATGCCCCAAGAAATTCCTGTTTACTCATCATCATTTTCCTCCTTTATGATAAACCGATAAATTGATACTATCTCGTGCCACTCATTTTTAAAATCTTCTATTCTGTTTAATCCCTCTTGTGTAATATGATAATACTTGCGTAACCGTCCGTTATACTCTACCTTATTGACGGTAAGCATTTGAGCGGTTTCCAATCTTCTTAAAATCGGATACAAAGTTGATTCGGATATTTCCACATACGGTTTCATATCTTTTATAATCTGATAACCGTAAGAATCTTTGTTTTTTATAGCGGCAAGCACGCATATGTCCAAAAGTCCTCGTTTCAGCTGAACATCCATATTATACCTCCCTTTGCATAATACTATACATCACACAGTATTATATGTCAAGGACTTTTTCCAGATTATATAATAAAAATTTTGAACAGCCTATTAAAATCTCTCACCGTTATGTTCAAGCCGCAAAACAATAAAAAAACAAAAGCAGTTTCAAAGGCAATGCTTTGAAACTGCTGAATTTACAATAATATTAAATTATAACTCAAGACCGCTTGTAGTCTTTAAAAACTCATTAAGTTTGTTGTAAATAATATCTACGCCGCCTACCGAATCACTCTCAATATTCAGCGGCATAATCGGGTCGTGCACGGAAAGTCTTAACAAGAACCAACCGTCACCGTTATCCTTATCGAATGATACTCTTATACCCTCACGGTTATCGTTTGCAACATTCCAGCCGTTCTGCGCCATTGCATATGCGGTAAGGTCATTAATAATCTTTTCGCCGCAGGCTCTGAAATCGGGCTCAAGAATTTTGAATCTGACTTCTTTACTTTCAACAGGTTCTTTAAGCGCCGCAGTAAGCTCGTCAAGCTCCTTGCCCTCTTTGCGCAATTGAGCCGCTTTAATAATAATCTTGGTGCAGAGATATGCGCCGTCATCAAGAAAATAGTTTTCTTTCATTGCAGCGTGACCTGAAGTTTCAATGGCGAGCGGACAATTGATACCCTGTGCATTGAGTTCGAGTGCTTTGTCGATAACATTTTTATAACCTCTGCGATAACGGTAATGCTGACCGCCGAGTGTGTCTTCAATAAATTCCTTAAGACCGGAAGAAGTGATAGAGTCGGTTACAACAGTACCGCCCTCGTTACCCTCAAGTGCAATGGCAGCCGCTACAGCAACAAGGCGGTTACGGTTAATTTCATTGCCCTTGTTGTCTACAGCTCCGCCACGGTCAACATCAGTGTCAAAAATCACGCCGAGGTCGGCATTTGCCTCTTTTACTGCCTCGCAGATTGACGCCATAGCTGTTGCGTCTTCAGGGTTCGGAATATGGTTCGGGAACATTCCGTCAGGCTCAAGGTAGCGACTGCCTGTTGTATCCGCACCGAGTACAGAAAGTACCTTATCGGCATAAAAACCGCCTGCACCGTTACCTGCATCAACTACAATCTTAAAACCTTTAAGCGGATGATCGTAATCCTCCGCATTTACTTCTTCTTTAATTTTTTTGCAAAGACCCTTTGCATAATCAGTCATATAATCAACTTTTCTGATTTTGCCGCAAGAATTTTCGGCAGGTGATTCGCCGTTTTGTGCATACTCAAGGATTTCCTCGATATCACTGCCCTCAAGACCGCCCTCACGGGTGAAGAATTTTAGACCGTTTCTGTTAAACGGGTGATGGCTTGCGGTAATCTGCAAAGCACCGTCACAACCGAGGTCAACGGTTGTCATAAACATCGACGGAGTAGATGCAAGCGAACAATCCAGCACGGTTGCTCCGCAGCGTTTAAAACGCTCACTGCAAATTGAAACTATATGCGGGCCGGAAATTCGGCTGTCACGACCGATAGAAATTGTAAGAGTTTCAGGAGCTTTGCTGACCTTTTTTGAAAGCCAAAGCACAAAGCCGTCTGCCATTCTTGCCACAACATCATCGGTAAGGTTTACGGGTTGACCCTCAACGCCCTCGCTTGCTACGCCTCTGATGTCTGTACCGCTTTTAAACTGCTTATAAAACTTGTCTAACATTTAAAGTACCATTCCTTTATTGTATTTTCGGATATTTCATTCTAAAAAAGCATACCCTTATTATAATTTACTGCATTAATTATAACCCATAGCCGCAAAAATCTCAATATATAATAATTTTATTTTTGTAAAAAAAGTGATTTTTTGACGCTTAACTTTCCCTTTTGGTAGTTATTTTCACTAACAGCATTATAATTTTAATAAGCAAACAAATTTGTTTATCAAATGATTTTTGTGCATAATATATATATTTATACACACCACTTTGTAAGCTGTTCACATTTAATTTGACTTTGCAACAAATTTTTATAAAAAAAATTGTTGACTTTTATGGAATTGTGATTATAATAATAATTGTCAAGTAAACAGTCCGCTTGACTATCGACTGATTATACAGTCAGACTACTCGAGTAAGGTTTAATTAGGTCGAACATAAATAATTATTTTGCCAAATGGTAAATGGCACAACAATTTTATATTATCATTTTGGAGGAATTTTTTATGACACCTATTCTTAGTTTACACAATATTGATGTAGCCGAATTTCTCGCTGTACTTGATACTTGCGAGGGTAATGTATTTCTCGTTACTAACGAAGGCGACAGATTAAATCTTAAAAGCAAACTCTGCCAGATCGTCGGTCTTACAAAACTCATTGAGGGCGGTAAGATTGCCGAAGCAAGCATTATTTGCGAGAATAAAAACGACGAGAGCAAGCTCTTCCGTTTTAACTTCTTTGGCGACACTGCAGATGCAGAGATTAATAATTAAACAGCTATTCACGTTTTCACGTTAATTTCAAAACTTCTAAATCCAGAGGCAGTCGCTTAGGCGACTGTTTTTGGCATATAATACATTTTTAGCAAACCTTTTTATAATAATGCACATTTCTTAAGTTTTGTGTTATAATTATAAAAAGGTTATTTATTTTTGGTGGTGTGATAATGAAAATCGCCGTAATTGACGATGAACAAAGATATATGGATATTCTTGCCCGTGTGTGCAACGGATATTTTACAATCAGAAGTGAACAAGGCTCGGTAGATTGTTTTTTAAACGGACAAGATTTTTTAAATAAATGCAGTGAAAATCTATATGATGCGGCATTTATAGATATTTATATGAGCCCTATTAACGGAATTGAGCTTGCCGAGGAGCTTAGAAAAATCAGCAAAGATATTCTAATTGTTTTTGTTACTACAAGTTCCGACTTTATGATGCAGGCTTTTTCTGTTCATGCGTTTCACTATATAATAAAACCGTATATGCCCGAACAAATTTACAAAGTTCTTGACGAAGCGGCTTTTTACATAAAAGATAAAGCAAAATTTATTCGGATTGTTTGCGACAGAAAATCCGTAATGATTTCTGTCAAAGAGATTATGTCTATTGAATCCGATGCACATTATCTGAATATTTCTGTTGTGTCCGGTATGACATACCGCACAAGAATGACTATGAATGAATTTTTAAAACTTACCGATAATGACGAAAGATTTATACCCGTAAACCGTGGCGTTGTTCTTAATGCGGATTATATTGAGCGCATTGACGGTGCTCTTTGTATAATGGGCAACGGTACAAGATTTTCGATAAAAGTGCGTGAAAAAAGTATCATAGAAAAACGGGTAAGAGATCATATGTTTAAAAAATTAAGGGAAAATCAGCGGATTTGAGGATAATATGGATAGGGTAGAATTTTGTGGTGACCCCCAAAAGTTAGATTTGAAAGCGTAGTGGCTTTTAGCTGCTACGCTTTTGTTATGCAACTAAGGCA
>NZ_JBBNJY010000066.1:0-5557 GCF_040093295.1 Ruminococcoides bili | reverse complement strand
TGGCTTGACCTAAATTTTTTAATTATTTCGCTTAAATTGGTGCATTAAACCCCAAATTTACAATCTCAACTAACCAAAAAGGGACAGTCATCAGACTGTCCCAAAAATATTAGGTTATTATTCGCAACCGAGAATTTTCTTTGCGTTAAGAACTCTCTCGGGTGTTGGCGGATCAATGCCCTCAAGTTTATAGTCGATGCCAAGTTCTTTCCACTTATACACTCCAAGTGTGTGGTATGGCAACACTTCAACTCTCTTAACATTTTTAAGAGTTTTTATAAAATCGGCAAGACGATACAGATACTCGTCATAGTCGCTCCTCTGCGGAACAAGTACATGGCGAATCCATACGGGTTTACCCATATCCGAAAGCTCTCTTGCCATTTGCAGAATATTAACATTAGTATGCCCGGTAAGAATTTTGTGCTGTTCATCATCAATATGCTTAATATCGAGTAACAACAAATCCGTATATTGCATAAGCTCTTTCCACTTTGAGTAGTAAGGTTCTTCTGTAGTAAACGGGTTTCCGCTTGTATCAAGCGTTGTATTTATACCGAGCTTTTTTGCCTTTTTAAAAAAGTCAATAAGAAAATCAATCTGTAAAAGCGGCTCTCCTCCACTAACTGTAATACCGCCCTCACTTTTCCAGTAAGGGCGATATGCGATAGCTTTTTTAAGCAATTCTTCTGCTGTGTAAGGTGTACCCTTACTCATTTGCCAGGTGTCGGGATTGTGGCAGAATTGACAGCGCATTGCGCAACCGCTCAAAAATACTACATATCTTACACCCGGTCCGTCAACAGAACCAAAGCTCTCGAGTGAGTGGACATAGCCGACTAACTCTTTATTTTCCATTATTAAATTACATTGACTTGTGGCAAGTTCTTGCGATTACATCGAGCTGCTGCTCTCTTGTAAGGTCAATGAACTTAACAGCGTAACCTGATACACGGATTGTGAAGTTAGCGTACTCTTCCTTCTCAGGATGCTCCATAGCATCGATGAGCTTTTCTGTACCGAATACGTTTACATTGAGGTGGTGTGCACCCTGATCGAAGTAACCGTCAAGTACATTTACAAGGTTGTTTACACGCTCGTCATCATTGTGACCGAGTGCATCCGGGCTGATTGTCTGTGTATTTGAAATACCATCGAGTGCATACTCGTATGGAAGTTTAGCAACAGAGTTAAGTGAAGCAAGAAGACCGCTCTGCTCTGCACCGTAAGATGGGTTAGCACCAGGTGAAAGTGGCTCGCCTGCTTTTCTGCCGTCAGGAAGTGAACCTGTAGCCTTACCGTATACAACATTTGATGTAATTGTAAGGATAGAAGTTGTAGGCTCTGAATCTCTGTATGTGTGGCAGTATCTGATCTTGCTCATAAACTTACGGAGAAGGTTTACAGCGATTTCGTCTGCTCTCTCATCGTTGTTGCCGTATCTTGGGAACTCACCGTCGATCTCGAAGTCAGTAGCAATACCGTCTTCATCACGGATAACCTTAACCTTAGCATACTTAATAGCGCTGAGTGAGTCAACTACATGTGAGAAACCTGCGATACCTGTAGCAAATGTACGACGGCAGTTAGTATCAATAAGAGCCATCTCGGCAGCTTCATAGTAATACTTGTCGTGCATATAGTGAATCATATTAAGTGTACCTACATAGAGGTGAGCAAGCCAATCCATCATAGCGTCATACTTCTTGATAACCTCATCATAGTCAAGGTATTCAGAAGTAATCGGTCTGTATTCAGGACCTACCTGTACCTTTGTCTTCTCATCAACACCGCCGTTGATAGCGTAAAGAAGACACTTAGCAAGGTTAGCACGAGCGCCGAAGAACTGGATTTCCTTACCGGTTTCTGTTGCAGATACGCAGCAGCAGATTGAGTAATCATCGCCCCATACCGGACGCATAACATCATCGTTCTCATACTGAATTGAGCTTGTCTGAACAGAGATCTTAGAAGCGTACTTCTTAAAGCCCTCAGGAAGTCTTGAAGAATAAAGAACTGTGAGGTTTGGCTCAGGTGAAGGGCCCATATTCTCAAGTGTGTGGAGGAAACGGAAGTCGTTCTTTGTAACCTGTGAACGGCCGTCCATACCGATACCTGCAACTTCAAGAGTAGCCCATACAGGGTCACCTGAGAAGAGCTGGTTGTAGCTTTCGATTCTTGCGAACTTAACCATACGGCACTTCATAACAAAGTGGTCAACAAGCTCCTGTGCCTGTGCCTCTGTAAGTGTACCGTTCTCAAGGTCACGCTCAATATAAATGTCGAGGAATGTAGAAACTCTGCCTACGCTCATTGCAGCTCCGTTCTGAGTCTTGATAGCTGCGAGGTAACCAAAGTAGAGCCACTGAACAGCTTCTTTAGCGTTCTTAGCAGGCTGTGAAATATCAAAGCCGTAGATTGCAGCCATTTCTTTCATGCCGTTAAGAGCCTTGATCTGATCTGCGATTTCCTCTCTGAGCTGGAAGTCGCCTCTTCTCATACCCTGACGGTTTGTTTCGGCGAAATCTTCCTTCTTGCACTCGATAAGGTAATCAATACCGTAAAGAGCGATTCTTCTGTAGTCGCCTACGATTCTGCCTCTGCCGTATGTATCCGGAAGACCTGTAAGAATCTTGTTGTGACGAGCTACCTTCATTTCAGGTGTGTAGATATCGAATACACCCTGGTTATGTGTCTTGTGATATTTTGTAAAGATTTCGTGAAGCTTAGGGCTTGGCTCATAACCGTACATCTGGCATGACTGTTCAGCCATCTTAATGCCGCCGTAAGGCATAAATGCACGCTTTAAAGGCTTGTCAGTCTGAAGACCGACTACCTGCTCAAGATCCTTAAGATCTTCGTCGATGTATGCTGCGCCGTAAGCTGTGAGTGAGGTAACAACCTCAGTCTCCATATCAAGTACGCCGCCCTTGCTTCTTTCTTCTTTCTGAAGTTCTTTAAGTTTGCCCCAAAGCTTTTCTGTAGCCTCAGTAGGACCTACGAGGAAAGACTCATCGCCGTCATATGGCTTGTAGTTTTTCTGGATAAAGTCTCTGACATTGATTTCAGATTCCCAAAGTCCGCCAACAAAATTACTCCATTCGGAACGCATAGAATAACCCCCTGTATTTCAAAAATAAAACCGACAAGGCTCAAACCGTGATTGATTTGAACCGTCGGCATTTCAAGCATTTTCAATAGACGAGATTAACTCTCATTGAATTGATTTTATTGCTTTTTGCCGAAACGGCAATGTAAGCCTTGCGTTGCTGATTTATTGTTTCCGTCACAAAATCAGCATATATAAAATACCACATTTTTTTGCTAAAGTCAAGGATTTTCAAAAAATACTAATGCTTTTTATTTTTGCCTAAAAAAGCCGAATTTTCCCTATATTTTTTGCCTATAGCGCCGCCGATTTTCGGTATATTTTTTAATATGTGAAAAATTTAACAATTACTTGTTTTTTATTATTTGTTTTTACATAAATTTTGTTGATTTTTGTTCTGCTCTTTACAAGCGGAAAAAGCATTTCAGTACTTTAAAACGCAAAATCGGTAAAATAAATTCATTAAAATCACAAAGAAATTATTTTTTGATTTTTCTTAATTTTCTTATATAAGCAAAAGTTTCTTCTTCTCCCTTTTCACTCAGCATTGTAAGTAATTCTTCAAGCAGTTTCTCTGTGTTTTCGTGCATACGGTGTTTGCCCTTTACCCTGCCGAAGTAATCCAAAGAATCTCTGTCTTTGTAATTTGAACCGTTATATATTTTACTTGCGGCGACCCTGTCACAAAACATTTCGATTACATAATTAATCGGCATTTCCACATTTTCTATCTGCTTTGTCTTAGGATTGTAGTCATTCCAATACTCGTAGTGATGACGGTTTCTGCCCTTATGATGCATCCATGCCTTTGAGTAGCCGTAAAGCTCCCTTTCTTTTTCGTTAGGACTTCTGTTACCCTGGTAATACTTTGCACCCGGAATAAACTCCGTCGGTGAATATTTTGAAAGGTCGTGCCTTAACCCCTGCCAAAGTATTCCTGCCTTTGCGCAGTGAGCAATAACCTTATGCCTGTGTCTTGTAATCGTTCTGAAGTGTTTTATAAAATGTAACATATCCAATCACCAAACATATTCTAACATATTTCACGGGGATTTTGTTGAATATTTAAATATTTCTTGAACTTTTAAAAAAAAACATATATAATAATGTAATAAAATAAACTAAAAGACACAAACGAAAGGAATAATTTGATGAATTTTAAATCCATTAATCGTAAATCCTTTATTCTTACGCTTGCGGCAGTGCTTGGCGTATCGGTAATAGTAACCGCTGTGGCAGGTAGAACTTCCGATAATTCAGTACCTGCCGACAATAAAAACATTAATACAACTCAACCTTCGTCGGCAAACAGCAAACAGCCGACCGTTATTGTAACGGGTGAAACCGCCGATATAAGCATTGAATGTAATGAAATAAAAATTATCACTCCATCTGAGGCAACCGCCGAAGAACTTGTAAAATCAAAGTGGTCAAGCAGTGACAACAATATCGTTACCGTTGATGACGGTGGAAGAATTGACGGCTTAAGCGAGGGTACGGCTACAATTACCGCACAGATAGGCAACACCCGCCATACCTACAATATTACGGTTGCTGCTCAGTCGCAGAGCATTTATGACGGATATTCAACCTGCTATCTTGCAAACACTGATGTTCTCAATGAAAATCTTAATAATATTTACGAGAAAAATCCTTATTTTATTAAAGTCAATCGCTCGCAAAACTGCGTTACGGTTTACACTTATGACAAAAACGGCGAATATACTGTTCCTGTCCGTGCAATGATTTGTTCAACCGGTGTTAACAAAGCTACCGTTCTCGGCGACGATTTCTACATTTACTACAAGCAGGAATGGAATCCGCTTTTCAATGATGTTTACGGTCATTATGTATCGGGATTTTACGGCGATTATCTTTTTCATTCCGTTCCGTATGAAGACGCAAGCGCCGACACACTCGAAACCGAGGAGTTCAACAAACTCGGAGATGAGGGTTCACTCGGCTGTGTAAGAATGGAAACCGCAGATGTAAAGTGGATATATGATAATTGTCCCGAAAACACACCCGTAACCGTTTACGATGACGACAATCCGGGCCCGCTCGGCAAACCGGAGGCAATTAAAATTACCGACCATACCTGTGGCTGGGACCCTACCGACGATGATCCGCAGAACCCGTATGCAACAAAGACACCTGAAATTCACGGCGCAAGCGATTTGACTATAACCAAAGGCGAAACCGCCGACCTGCTTGAGGGTGTAACCGCTGTTGACACCTGTTCAAACAATATTACAGATGAAATATCCGTAACAGGCAATGTTCTTACCGATAAAGTCGGTACATATAAGCTGACTTACAGCGTTGAAGACACAATGCACCGCACAAAAAGAATTGATGTTACCGTCAAGGTAGTTTAAAATTATGGTTTAGCAGAGTGTTTTGACAAGTAATTATGAAAGTTTGGTCAACCTTTTCAATGGAGATCGG
>NZ_JBBNJY010000065.1:0-5675 GCF_040093295.1 Ruminococcoides bili | reverse complement strand
TTTTGTTTTTGGGAGGATAATTTAGCGTTAGCTAAATTTCAATGCCCGACCGACACTCCGCTAAACCATAATTTATTATTGTTACCCCAACATTTAAACAGAACCATAAACATAAAAGCCTGACAACATTCAAATCTGTTGTCAGGCTGATTATTATAAATTATTAATTTCAGAAAACATTTTCTCGGCTGTCTTTGCATTGTCAAAGATAGCTTTTTTCAATTCATCAAGCGAAGAAAATTTCTTTTCGCCTCTTATAAAATCTATAAGCCGCACATCTACCGTCTTGCCGTACAACTCTTCTCCACTGTAGTCGGGCATCCAGGTTTCGCAAAGCGGGGCAAAATTGCCGACTGTCGGTTTTACTCCTATATTTGTAACGCCGCAGAATTTCCTGCCGTCATCAAGAGTAACGCACGATGCATACACGCCAAACTTCGGCACAACAAGCTCTTCGTGCAAAGACTGATTAAGAGTCGGTGTTCCGAGTTCTCTGCCCAAGTGCTGACCGTGTACAACCTCTCCGCCGAATCCGAAATATGAACCTAAAAGTTCGTTTGCCCTGCGCATATTTCCGTCCTTAATAAGTTCACGGATAAGCGTTGACGAAACTACTCCCTCTTTTTCTTCAACAGGCGGCAAAACCTGCAGCTCAATTCCGTTTTCCTTGCAAATTTCGGCGAGCAGTTCGGTATTTCCCTCACCGTTTTTACCGAAAGTGTAATTAAAACCGCAGCAAAGTTTTTTTGCTTTCAGAGTTTTTATTAACATATCTTCCACAAATTTTCGTGGCGCAACATCAACAACCGACTTGAAATCGCACATATACAGGTGCTGTATTCCGATTTCGGACAGCGCTGTTTTTTTATCTTCAACGCTCATCAACGCCTCTTGCGGTTGATTTTTAAGCACACTTTTCGGACTTTGTGCAAAGGTAAAGCAAATAGGCACAAGTCCGTTTTCACTGCCCCTTACCGCCTCGCCGATAACCTTGCGGTGACCGATGTGCAAGCCGTCAAAAAAGCCGAGTGCCGCTGATGTATTTTGTTTTTCGGGTAATAATTCAAAAAAAGTTTGCATATATTTATTCATACCTTAATTGCAGAGCATCTGCAAGTTAAATTTTTCCGCTTTTAAGCAGCATTGCTGTTTTCAGCACGGCTACTTGAGTTTTTGCGTCCGGCAACTGATTGTTGAGCACCATTTCAACCGCCTTGTCGAGCGGAATTTTCTCGACATTCAAAAATTCGCCCTCGTCAGGCTTGCTTTCACCCTCGCTCTTTATTCTGCATACATAAAGATGAATTATCTCGTTGGTGTAGCCGGGTGACGGATATAGCTGACCGAGTGAAGTATAAGAATATCCCTGTGCGCCTGTTTCTTCAAGCAATTCACGCTTGCCGTTTTCAAGCGGAGTTGAGCCTTTTTCGAGCTTGCCTGCAGGAAGCTCAAGCACAACCTCTTTGTACGGATAACGAAATTGTCTTACAAAAAGCAGGTTGTTGTCGTTGTCAAGGGCGGCTACGGTAACTCCGCCGGGGTGATTTACAACTTCTCTTTTAGACTTTTTACCGTCCTCAAGTTCAACATCGTCAAGGGTAATATGCAAAATTCTGCCGTCAAAAACAGAAGTGCTGTTTATGGTTTTTTCAAAAAGTTTCATACCTATACCTCATTTGAATTTTAATTTAAGGAAAAAAACAGAAAGGAAAATTTTATGACAGACTACAATGTAATGCCCGACTACCAGACCAGAAGAAAAATTATTAACGACATCTGCGAAAAATACAGTTTTGTTCATCATTCATTCGCAGGCAAAAGCGTATGCGGCAGATGTATTGATGTTTTGCACATCGGCAACACAAAAAACTGCGTGCTTTACTGCGCAGGCTTTCACGGTTCCGAATATCTTACCGTTACGGCGGTTCTCAAATTTTTTGAACAATGCGCCGATGCAATGGAAAACGATTCCGTTGTCGGTCGCTATAAAATACGAGATTTTCTCCGTGAAAAAGGACTTACGATTGTGCCTTGCGTAAATCCCGACGGAGTTGAAATCGCAATTCACGGCTCGGATGCCGCTCTCAAATACAAAGCTCTTGTGGAAAAAGCCTCTAAAGAAAACAAAGTCTGGCAGGCAAACGCAAGGGGTGTGGACATTAACCACAACTTCAACGCAGGTTGGAACGAGCTTAAAAGCCGTGAACTGAGTATGAACATAAAAGCTCCGTCCGCCACCCGTTTCGGCGGCAACGCTCCCGAAAGCGAGCCCGAAACCAAGGCGCTCACAAACCTGTGCAAACGCAACAACTTTGACCGTGCCATTGCTTTTCACAGTCAGGGCAGAGAGATTTACTGCTCGTTCGGCAAGCACACTCCCGTTATGAGTTTTCGACTTGCGTCCGTACTCTCCCAAGCAAGCGGTTACAATATCTCCGTACCCGAGGATATTGCGACAGGCGGCGGCTTTAAAGATTGGTTTATTGAAAAATTCCGCCGTCCGGCTCTCACCATAGAAATGGGAAAAGGCAAAAACCCCTTGCCGCTCTCCGATTTTGAACCCGAATACAAAATTATGCTGAATATGCTCTGCCTCGGAGTTATTGTATAATTTTTCTGTTTTTGAGTTTTTATGTCAGTAAGTTAATCAGAATTCAGCAGAGAGTTTTGCAGAAATTATAAAAGTTCGGTCAAACTTTTCAAAGGCTTGACCTGAATTCTAAAATCTTTTAATCTTAACCGTGCGCTAAACAATAATTCACTCCGTCTTTTGATAAAAAGCCGACTTACTAATCCTAATTTTCCAACTGAAAAATATTTTATTCTGTGGTTATAATCATCTGCCCGACAACCGCTTAGTGGTGTCGGGCAGTTATATTTTATACGGTTTTTAATCAGTCCTCGTCATCAAAGAACTTAATTGACTTTACGATTTCGTCAATCGCCTCGTCTGAAATTACATTCGGTTCATCAAGATATTTTGAGCGCTTTTCAATGCCCTCAATAGCCATTTCAAGCTCCTCCTGCGGAGTTCTCGGTTTCTTTGGCTTTTCATAAACCTCTTTGTCCTCCGGATTTGAAATATTTACATATTCCTCTTCCTTTGGTGTTTCTTCAACCTGTGCAGGCTCTTGATCCTGCGGTTCATCTTCTATTACAGGCTCGTCCTCGATTTTTTCTTCCTCGGACTTTACCTCTTCTGCAGGCTCTTCATTTTCAGCCTTAACTTCTTCGGATTTAACCTCTTGCGGCTGATTTTCCGCCTTAACTTCTTCGGCTTTAACCTTTTGCGGCTGATTTTCCGTCTTAACTTCTTCAACGGCATCTTCTTTAACAGGTTCTGCCTCGTTTTCGGCTTTTTCCGCCTTTACGGGTTCTTTTTCCGCTGTCTGCGCCTTTTCAGCTTTTTGTGCCGATTTATCTATGCCAAAGTTTGGTGCGTCATAATCTTTGTCAAGCTTTTCAGCCTCCGTCATAATAGCCTCGCCAAACTCGTTAAGCTTCTTTTCCTGTCTTGCCTCGGCAATTGCTCTTAATTCGTCAAGGTGATTTACAGGCTTTTCTACCTTTTCGTTGTCCTCGTTAAAGTAAATATCATACCATACAAGGAATACATAGATTGTCCATACCTTACGGCTGTTATCCTCTTTGTTGCTGAAATGCTCGTCAAGCCAACGAACGAGAATATCTGTATTAAAGAATTTCTCGGCAGTTTTGCCCTTAAACTTTTTCTTTACAACATTATAATACTTCTCATCTCTGAGCCATACTCTTGTAGGAACAGGGAAACCGAGTTTTTCTTTTTCGGCTGTAGCCTCCGGCATATGGCGAACGGCAGCCTTACGCATAGCGTACTTAGTATTGTGACGGTTGCAACGAAGCTTTGTAGGAAGGGTGGACGCAACCTTGAATACTTCTTTATCAAGGAACGGAACTCTAAGCTCAAGAGAGTTTGCCATACTCATTCTGTCGGCTTTTAAAAGAATATCGCCTACCATCCACATATTGATGTCAAGATACTGCATCTTTGTAACATCGTCATATCTGCGGCAACGGTAGTAATATTTCTTTGCATAATCCTGCGGACGGCTTGCAATGTTAGGGTCTTTTAAAAGTTCTCTCTTTTCTGCATAATCATACATAAAGGCATTACCGATATAGCGCTCCTCAAGCGGGTCTGTCGCTCTGATGAGGTAATCTCTGCCCTTGATGTCAGGGAGTTTTTTACATACGGCTCTGATTGCTTTTCTGATACAATGCGGAACGATTGTCTGATAAATTTTAAATACTCTCGGCTCATTGTAGCAAGTATAGCCGCCGAACAATTCGTCTGCGCCCTCACCCGAAAGTACAACCTTTACATACTCGCTTGCAAGTCTTGATACAAAGTAAAGCGCAATACAAGACGGGTCGGCAAGCGGCTGGTCCATATGATACTGCACGGTAGGAACTGCGTCCCAGAATTCTTCGCTTGAAATAAGGTGTGTATGATGCTCAACACCGATTTTCTCACTAAGACCCTTTGCCCAGCTGATTTCGTTGTAATGCTCGCCAAAATCAAAGCCTACCGTAAAAGTTTTCTGGTCTGCAAAATATGTTGAAACATAGCTTGAGTCAACACCGCTTGAAAGGAAACAACCAACCTCAACATCAGCGATTTTGTGGGCATTTACCGAATTTTCAAATACCTTTTCAATTGAGTTGACTGCCTCTTCCTCGGTAAGCTCTTCATTAGGATTAAAACGAGCCTCCCAATAGCGTGTAGTTTCCACTTCGCCGTCTTTGTACCAAAGGTAGTGACCCGGCATAAGGCAGAATACACCCTCAAAGAAAGTTTCGGGCGGAACAGCGTACTGATATGAAAGGTATGTATCAAGTGCTCTCTTGTTAAACCTCTTAACAAACTTAGGGTGCTCAAGAATACTCTTGATTTCACTCGCATAAACAAATTCGCCGTCAATCATTGTGTAGTGCATCGGCTTAATGCCAAAGAAGTCACGGGCAACAAAAACGGACTTATCCTTTGTATTATAAATAGCAAAGCCGAACATTCCTCTGAGCTTTAAGAGGAGATCCTCCCTCCACTCCTCAAAGCCGTGAACAAGCACTTCGCTGTCAGTGTCTGTATAGAATTTATGTCCCTTTTCAATAAGAACTTTTCTTAACTCTCTGTAGTTATAAATTTCTCCGTTAAAAGTGAGAACAAGTGTTTTATCCTCGTTATAAATCGGCTGATGACCTGCGTCAAGGTCAATAATTGAAAGTCGGCGAAAACCCATTGCGATGTGATCGTCCATAAACACACCGTCGGAGTCAGGTCCTCTGTGAGTGATGACATCGGTCATATTTTTAATGACCTTATCTCTGTCGATAACTTCGCCTGTAAAGCCACAAATACCGCACATATATAAAACCCCTTTCGGTAATCTGTCAAAACAAAATTTTGTAATTGCATATATAGATTATTGTATCATAATTAATTGCTAAATTCAACAGTAAGAACTCATATAATACGCTTATTTGCCAAAAAGAAATATAGGAAAATCTATATAAAAACGGTTCTGTTTAAAATGTTTAGTAATATCAATAAATTATGGTTTAACAAAATGATTTGCCAATCAATTATAAAAGTTTGGTCAACCTTTTATAATTGATTGGCAAATCATTTTGAGATC
>NZ_JBBNJY010000064.1:0-5727 GCF_040093295.1 Ruminococcoides bili | reverse complement strand
GATCTAAGGTCGACCAAACTTTTATAATTACTTGCCGAAATAATTTGCTAAACCATAATTTAGACTTCTGAATTATAAACAAAAAACACCCCCTGATTTCTCAGAGGGTGAAAAAAACTAAGTTTTATTAATGCTTATAAAAGATTATTTAACCTTCTTGCGGGTAAAGTAAACTACACCGGTAGCTGATACAAGTACAAGGAGGATAACTACTGCCATAGAAGCATTACCTGTCTTAACTGTACCATTGTTGTTATTGGCTGCATTGTTGCCATTGTTACCGTTGTTAGCTGTATCGGCTGTACCCGGCTTAACTGTTGCGCCTGTTGAAGATGTTGCATCTTCTGTTGCAGGAGCAAGAGTTGTATTAGGTGTTGTTGTATTCTGTGCAATTGTTGTTGCAGGAACTGTTGTTGCAGGAACTGTTGTTGCCGGAACTGTTGTTTCAGGAACTGTTGTTGCCGGAACTGTTGTTTCAGGAGCTGTTGTTGGTACTTGAGAAGCTTCTGTTACAGTTACTGTAGCAACTGCGCCAAGCTTTGTAGCATAGTTGAAGTTTGAAAGGTCAATTCTGAGTGTTACATCAGCAAATTCATATGGTACATTTACAGTGAGGTTCTGACCGTTGTATACAGCGTCAAATGCAACGCCGGATTCAGGTGTGAAGCCCTCTTCTGCACTGCCCCAGCTGTCAGCCCACTTGCCGTTAGCTGCGAACTTAACCTGGTAGTTGTCAAACTCAGGTACATTGTGATATGTAATCTCATAAACCTTATCTGCAACCTGCTCCATCTCATTAGCTGTTGGATCCCAAGCTACGCCGTTTAACCATGATTCATCATCAGGGTCACCGTTACCAACAGCATGCATGCTTTTGATTTCAATATCAGAAACGATCTGAACACCGTCACCTGAAACAGTGATTTTGCGTGTATTGCTGTCATATGTAACTGTTACATCACAAGCGGCAAGAACATTAAAGGTTATATTGTTGTCTCCGCCGTTATCACCGATCCAATTCTGACCGCCATCAGCTGTATTTTCTACAACCTTAATCTGAAGTGAATCAGCAATCTGAACATTGGTAAATACCTTAGTGTATGTACCGTCGCCGTTATCTGTCATAACATTTTCAGGAGCTTCTTCCGGGCTACCCTTCCATAAAACACCGCAAAGTTCTTCTGAACCTGCTACAACATATGTTGAACCTGCAGGAGCAGGAGCTGTTGTTGGTTCAGCTGTTGTTGGAACAACAGGTGTAACTTTACCTGCCTGAATTTCAGTTTCAACTGAATATTTTGTTGATGTTTCAGCAAGAACGCCATCTCTTACAAGACCCTCTTCCTGAGCCTCGTCTGTTACGCCCTCAGCGTTTGCAAGTGAGAGTGTAAGGTTATCAACTGTGAGGTTTACATCTGTTTCGCCAAGACCAAGTTTCTTGAATACAACTGAAACAAATGGTGTCTTCTGGTTGAAATTGTAAAGCTCAAGGCTTGACATATTACCATAAACCTTGCCTGCTGTTGCAGAGTTTACTACTACACCGTTTGTGTATGGTGTCATAACTGAATCTACAGCGAGCATCTGCGGATTGTAAGACAGATTGAAGTCAGCATTAAGAACATTCTTCTCTGACTCAAAGTAATAAGTTACTGTTACATACTCTTCGTCACCTGCAACAACATTAGATGATGCAGGGAATAAGTTAGAAGTAGCATTTACAGTAAGAGCACCAGCAGGAACTTCTTCTGTAGTTTCAGGAACTGTTGTTTCCGGAACTGTAGTTTCAGGAACTGTTGTTTCTGGAACTGTTGTTTCAGGAACTGTTGTTTCAGGAGCTTCTGTTGACTCTGTCGATGGAACAAATGTTGACTCTGTGAGTTTTGTTTCAGCAGAAACAATATATGAAGGATCTACTATTTTATACTCCAGTACGAATGATACCATTGTATCAGGATCAACTCTCATTGTATTAAAGTCCATTTCGCCCTTTGTAAGAACTCTTACATTAAGGTTTACATTTGTTTCAACATTTTCAGGATTACCCTTTACATCTAAAACAATCTTAATAAACGGAACCTTTGCATCAATTGTGTAAAGGCCAAGGTCAGAAGAGTTGGCGTTTACCTTGCCGGGGATACTTGTGTTGATTACAGAACTGCTTGTAATCTGTGGCATAATACCAAGTTTCTTACCTGTTGAATCAAGGTTGTTCTTGTTGTTTACCTCAAATATGTTACTGTCATATGTGAAGTACCATTCGAGGTTTACAAGGTCACAATTTGTACCAAGATAGTAGCATACTGTTACCTGCTTTGTTTCGCTGTTGTATTCTGCTTTTGCTGTTGAGAATACATTAGATGTTGCATTTACTGTAAGAGGTGCTTTCTCCGGAGCAGCTGTTGCCTGTGTAGCAGGAGCAGTTGTTGCTTCTGTTGTAGCAACTTCTGTTGTTTCAGCAGGAGTTGACACTTCAGTTACTGTAACGGTTGCCTTAGCACCGGCCTTTGTAGCATAGTCGAAGTTTGTAAGGTCGAGCTTGAGTGTTACATCAGCAAATTCATAAGGAACATTAACGGTAAGGTTCTCTCCGTTATATGCTGCGTCAAACTCTACGCCTGATTCAGGTGTGAAGTTTTCCGCTGCACTGCCCCAACTGTCAGTCCATCCGCCGTTAGCGGCAAACTTAACCTGATAGTTGTCGAACTTAGTTACATTCTTGAATGTAATCTCATAAACTTTTTCTGAAACTTCTGTCATAGGGTTAGCTGCAGGATCCCAAGCTGCACCGTTTAACCAAGCTGCATCTTCAGGGTCGCCGTTACCAACAGCATTGATGCTCTTGATATCGAGATTTGTTACAAACTGAACGCCGTCGCCTGTAACAGTGATTTCTTTAGTAGAAGAATCAAATTTTACTGTTACATCACTTGCAGCAGTTACATTAAATGTAATGTTATTGCCTGTTGCGTCGCCAATCCAGTTCTGTGAACCGTCAGCACCATTTTCTACAACCTTAAGTGTAAGACCTGATGCCGGCTGAACATTGGTAAATACTTTTGTGTAAGTACCGTCGCCATTGTCTGTCATAACATTTGCAGGAGCTTCTTCTGGGCTGCCCTTCCATAAAACGCCGCAAAGTTCTTCTGCTCCGGCAACTACATATGTTGTATCTGCAGCAGAAACTGAAATTGCTGCAAATGACAATGAAGTTACCATAAGCATCAGAGAGACAACAAGGCTTAATGCTTTTTTGAACATTTTCTTTTTCCTCCTTTAATAATAATGCTTCTATAAGCTATTCTATTATATAATAGAAACTCCCCAAAAGTCAAATGAATTTGACACTTTGGAGAGTTATTTTTATAAATTTTTGTTATTTTGGCTAATTGCACAAAAACAAGATTGTTTTTTCGGTCATTCGTAACCATTAATATTATGAGATTGCCAGTTCCAAGAGTCACGGCACATATCTTCAAGATTTTTTTCGGCTTTCCAACCGAGAATTTCATATGCTTTTGTCGGATCGGCGTAACATTCTGCTATATCGCCCGCTCTTCTCGGCTTTATATCATAAGGAATTTCAATATTATTAACCTTGCTGAATGCCTTAACAATATCAAGTACGCTGTAGCCTGTACCTGTGCCAAGGTTAAATATCTCTGTGCCCTTGTGCTGTTCGGCATAATCAATAGCTTTTACATGACCTTTTGCAAGATCCACAACATGGATATAATCTCTTACGCCTGTGCCGTCATGTGTAGGATAGTCATTACCAAACACACCGAGTCTTTTAAGTCTGCCTGCAGCAACCTGTGTAATATAAGGCATAAGGTTGTTTGGAATACCGTTAGGATTTTCGCCGATTCTACCGCTTTCGTGAGCACCGATCGGATTGAAATATCTTAAAAGAACTACGGAAAGGTTGCTGTCAGCCTTTGCTGCGTCTGTAAGAATCTGCTCATTCATAAGCTTTGTCCAACCGTAAGGGTTTGTACAGCCTGTAGGCATTGTTTCAACAAGCGGAACACTCTTTGGAATACCATATACAGTAGCGGATGAGCTGAATACAAAGTTTGCTACTGAATATTTCTTCATAACCTCAAGCAAAGCAAGCGTTGAATCAAGATTGTTTCTGTAGTAAGCTACAGGAATTTCGCAGCTCTCGCCTACTGCCTTAAGACCTGCAAAGTGAATTACTGCATCAATTTTATTTTCGGCAAAAAGTTTGTCCAAAGCTTCAACATCGCAAACATCAATGTTGTAAAGCGGAATTTTTTTGCCTGTAATCTCCTCTACCCTCTCAATAGCTTTTGGAGAACTGTTTGAAAAATTATCCGCAACTACTACAGTATGGCCTGCATTTATAAGTTCAATACAAGTATGTGTACCAATGTAGCCTGCGCCACCGGTCAGCAAAACATTCATAGTGATTTCCTTTCTATGTATAATGTATATTCGTCAGCACTTTTCAGGTTCAGGATACTCAACACCGAATGTTTCGGCTGTCACCTTTTTCATAACCTGTGCGTCAAGAGGTTTATCTGCAAAGTCAGTATCGCACTCGGCAATCCGGTTTACAACATCCATACCCTCAATTACTTTACCGAATGCTGCATACTGTCCGTCAAGATGAGGAGCATTTTTATGCATAATAAAGAACTGTGAACCTGCAGAGTCAGGCATCATTGAACGAGCCATAGAAAGTACGCCCTCTGTGTGCTTGAGGTTATTCTCAAAGCCGTTAACAGCAAATTCGCCTTTAATTGAGTAACCGGGGCCACCCATACCTGTTCCATCAGGACAACCGCCCTGAATCATAAAACCGTAAATAACTCTGTGAAAAGTAAGTCCGTCATAATAGCCATTATTTACAAGGCTAAGAAAATTATTAACTGTATTTGGCGCAATTTCGGGATAAAGCTCGGCTTTAATAACAGAGCCGTTCTCCATCTCAATAGTAACTACAGGATTTTGTGACATAAAAATCGTCCTTTCATTTTATATTACAAATAAATTTATATACTGCCCTTTGCCTTACATTTTACGCTAAATCACCAAAAATATCAAGTGAATTTTTATACTTAAAAATATTTAATAATAAAATTTAATAACTTTACTTTTTAATAAAAATATGATACAATAAATAAAATAGTTATATAATCTTTTTGTAATATTTTATTAATTTTATGTATTAAGGGATTGAACATTAATATTATCATTGTTCAAGGAGTGTTTTTATTGTCATTATCAGTCCACAAGTCAGCCGAAGATTACCTCGAGGCTATACTTTTAATTAAACAAAAAAGAGGATGCGTTCGTTCTATCGACATAGTAAATCTTCTCGGTTTTTCAAAGCCAAGCGTAAGCGTTGCCATGAAAAAGCTAAGAGAAAACGATTACATTCTTATGGACAGCGAGGGTTATATCACCCTTACCGAAAGCGGAATGAATATTGCGCAGAAAATTCTTGAAAAGCATAATTATATAGCCGAACTTTTAATTTCTCTCGGTGTAAGCGAAGAAACAGCTTATGAAGATTCATGTAAAATCGAGCACGATATAAGCGAAGAGAGTTTTATGGCATTAAAAAAGCTATCGGGAATTTTAGCCGATAAAACAAATAACTGATAAAATAAACAGCAGTCATTATGACCCGACCCCCAAAAGTTAGACCTAAAAAATCTAACTTTGGAGGTCGGTATTTTTATGTCAAAATACAGTTAT
>NZ_JBBNJY010000063.1:0-5863 GCF_040093295.1 Ruminococcoides bili | reverse complement strand
GGTGCAAAGTGCAATTGCAACGCTTGTCGCTTTTAGCATTCCGTGCTTGTTCATTGGTTTGATTACTCCTTTCAAAATTAATTTAAAGGGCAATCTGCCCTATTTTGAATTTCTGTCATAAATAATATTATCACATAATTATCAAAATTACCATAATTTTATTAATTAAAAAATAAATACGGCAATATTTACAAATAGTTTGAGCTGTTTATGTGTATTATGCCTTATGCTTTGTAAAATTTAGCGGAGTCGACTATGCTTATACGGTGCTTTATGTAAGGTCAAAAAAAGCAAAGGAACCCGACATAACAATCGGATTCCTTTTTGAAAAAATATATTATTTGTCGCCCGACTTAGTGATTAAACCTGCAATCAAGCCAAAGAATATTGCCGAAGAAATACCTGCCGCAGCACTTTTAAGTCCGCCCGTGAGAATACCGAGAGCGCCGTCCGCAGCAAGTCCCTCTTTTACGCCCTGACTCATCAAAAAGCCGAAACCGCTGATAGGAACTGCCGCTCCTGCGCCCGCAAACTCGGCGAAGGGTTCGTAAAGTCCGACTGCGCCCAAAATCACACCTGCCACCACAAAGCCTGTAAGTATTCGGGCGGGAGTAAGTTTTGTTTTGTCAATTAAAATCTGACCGATTACGCAAATAAGTCCGCCTGTCCAAAATGCATTTATATAATCCATAACAATTCCTCTTTACAAGATTTTATTACCTTTAGTTATTTGCAAATGTGCGATTTTTATTCCGAAATGTGACAGGAAAATGAAAATTTGTGTAGCCGCTATGATTTTTCATAAAAAATATACACAAAACTGTTTTTATATAGTATAATATATGCTGTTGCGATATGACTTTGCGGAGTACACAAAGTTTTTATATGCTTACTATTATTAAGGAGTGAACAAGTCACATGGTTGAGGTTAAAAAACTCACAAAAAATTACGGCAACATCAAAGCTGTCGATAATATCAGCTTTACTGTTGGCGAGGGCGAAATCCTCGGATTTCTTGGCCCGAACGGTGCCGGAAAATCTACCACTATGAATATAATCACAGGGTATATTTCTTCCACATCGGGCACAGTAACTATTGACGGAAAGGAAATACTTGAAAATCCGAAAGAGGCAAAGGCAAAAATCGGTTACCTCCCCGAAATTCCACCGCTTTACACTGATATGACGGTGAAAAAGTATCTTGAATTTATGTTTGACCTCAAAAAGGTTAAACTTCCTAAAAAAGAACACATTGAAGAGGTTATGCGACTTGTTCGTATTACCGAACAGGCAGACAGAATTATTAAAAACCTCTCAAAAGGTTATCGTCAGCGTGTCGGTTTTGCCCAGGCTTTGCTCGGCAATCCGCCCGTGCTTATTCTGGACGAGCCGACTGTCGGACTTGACCCTATGCAGATTATCGAAATCAGAAAACTTATTAAAAGTCTTGGCAAAAAGCATACCATTATATTATCTTCTCATGTGCTGTCGGAAATTTCAGCAACCTGCGACAGAATTCTTGTTATTTCAAACGGTAAAATAGTTGCTGATGCAAAGACAGACGAGCTTTCGTCTTCTACCGCAGGCGAAGAAAAACTTGCGCTTGTAGTCGAGGGTGCCGCTTCGGATATTATCTCTGCAATCAAAAACATTCCTGCGGTTATTCGTGTAAATAAAATCTCCGAAAAGAACGGCAACTCGGCAAAATATATGGTTGAGTACGAAAAAGATCACGACGTACGCCGTGATGTATTTAACGCAATGGCAAGAATCGGCTGTCCGATTCTTGATATGCAGTCGGGCAACGAAACACTTGAGGAAATGTTCCTTAAGCTTACTGCTAACGGCAATTATGACACAGTCGGAGGTAAAAAATAATGGTGGCAATTTTAAAGCGAGAGCTTTCTTCTTATTTTAATTCAGCCGTTGCCTATGTTGTAATGGCGGTATATTTCCTGTTTTCGGGCTTGTTTTTCAGTATGATTTGTATTGAAAACGATACTTCAAGCCTTTCCTATGTTTTCGGAAATATGTTTATTATTATTCTTTTTATAATTCCTATTATCACAATGAAGAGCTTTTCAGAGGAAAAGCGTCAGCGTACAGACCAGGCGCTCCTTACTTCGCCTACAAGCCTTTTTGAAATTGTAATGGGCAAGTTCCTCGGAGCACTTATTCTCTTTGCAATATGCTCGCTTATCTTTGTTGTATATGCACTTGTAATTTCATTCTTCACTTCTCCCGACTGGGCGGTTGTGCTTTGTACCGTACTCGGACTTTTGCTTTTAGGCTCTGCTCTTATTGCAATTGACATTTTCATCTCTGTACTTACAGAAAGTATGATTATTTCCGCAGTTGCAGGTATGGGCGTAGGTCTTCTTATTTATATGCTAAGCAACCTTTCAAGCAACATCACCGTTGACTGGATCGCAACTATTGTTAAAAAAATTGATTTTCTTACATACTACACAAACTTTACATACGGTATGCTTAATCTTACAGACATTATATTCTTTTTAAGTGTTACGGGATTGTTCTTGTTCTTTACCGCCCGTGTACTTGAAAAAAGACGCTGGAGCTAAGGAGGTAAAGAGCAATGAGCGAATTGAAAAAAGACACAGTGGCAGAAAACACTGCCGAAGTTAAAACAAAAACAGACGACGATAAAGCGGCTAAAACCGAAAAAACCGAAAAGCCTAAGAAAGACAAGAAAAACGGCGGATTTAAGAATTTCTTAAAATCAAGAAAAGCCCGCCACGGCTCAATTGCGGCGGCAATTGTTGCAATTGTAATCGCACTTGTTATCGTTCTCAACATAGTGGTTTCGCTTCTCGTTGGAAGATTCCCGAATATGGTTCTTGACTTTACCAAAGAATCTTCATTTGCACTTGAAAACGACACTATAGACTATGTTTCTCACATTGACAAAGACATTAAAATCACTGTACTTACAACAGAAGAAAAGTTTGAGGGTTCGGGTGCGTATTACATTCAGGCAAACAAACTCCTTGAAAAAATGGAGAGCGCATCAAACGGCAAAATCAAACTTAATTACATTGACCTTTCAAGCAATCCGTCTATTTCACAGAAATATTCAGACGCAGATTGGAGCAAAAACTCAAATATGATGATCGTCGAGTGCGGCGACCAGTACAGAGTGCTTACAATTGACGACTGCTTTGAATACGACAAGGATTACTATTCACAGTACGGCACTTACTATGTAACATCTTCACTTGTTGAGCAGGCCGTTGTTACAGCTATTCTCAATGTTACTACAGAAGACAAAGTTGTAGTTGATATGATTACAGGTAACCAGGAGCAGGATTCGTCGGCAATCAAAACTCTTTTACAGAACAACGCTTATCAGGTAAACGATGTTTCTCTCGCTACAGGCGACCTTGATGAGGACGCTAAGTTTGCAATCCTTTATGCACCGTCTGTTGACCTTGACGAAGGCACAGTCGAAAAGATTTCAAAGTGGCTTGACAATGACGGCAAATACGGCAGAAACCTTATCTTTATCCCTACAGAAAACAATGTAGACACTCCAAACATTGACAGTCTTTTAAACGAGTGGGGTATGCAGGTAAATCCGGGCTATGTTTATGAAACAAGCACAGACCGCCTTGTAAGCAACAGCTCACCGTACATATTCACAGTTGACTACACCGACTACTACACAACAGGACTTAAAAATCCTAATATCCCTGTTGTAACACTCTTTGCAAGAAGCGTTACACTTTCGGATTCAAGCGTTTCACATGCACTTCTTACAACATCTACATCAGCAGGTATTTACCCAACAGACGCAGATGACACTTGGAATTACAAAAACGGCATTACAGGCGAAAATATTAATGTTGCCGCCGAGGGTGTTAAGTCAAATACAGACAACGCATCTTCAAAGGTAGTTGTTTTCGGTTCATATTCAATGTTTACTTCTGACATTATGTCATACAACAGCTTTAACAATTCAGGCTACTTTATGAATATGATTAACACACTTGCAGATAAGGACAATGCGGGTATTACCATTGAGGGTAAATCAATGCAGAATGCCGAGCTCGGAATTACCGATGCAACAACAAAGAACACTCTCTTCGTTATATTTGTAATCGTAGTTCCTGTTGCAGTTCTCGTAACAGGCATTGTAATGTGGTTACGCAGGAGGAACAAATAATGAAAAAGAATGTTAAACTTCTTATTATAATCGCAGCCGCAGCAGTTGTGCTCGTAGGCGTAATGCTGTTGCTGATATTCCTGCCGAAATCAGGCGATAACGCAGACCCGATGGACAGCATTGACCCGGGTATCGATATGTCAACATCTGTTGATGGAAACGGTATGCACCAGGCAACCATCAAAACAAACGATAAGGGCGAAATTGAAAATAACAGCTACGGTACTTTGATTGATTATGTGCCTGCAAAGATTTCAACAATCAATGTTGAAAACACATCGGGTACACTCGACATAAAGTCCGAAACTCCCGTTGATGATAACGGCAAGACAGAAAAAACCATTTATACTCTTGTAGGCTTTGAAGATTTTGATTTGCAGACAGGCTACGCCGATGCAATCGCAAACGATGCTGCGGCACTTGATTTCAGCAAAGTAATCAGCCTTGACGGTGCAAAATCTTCGGAGTGTGGTTTTGACAATCCGAAAGCAACAGTCCTTGTTACATATACAGATAATACAAAGGCTAAATTCATTGTAGGCGGCAATGCTCCGTCATCGGCAGGAACATATGTAAAGTTCGGTACATCCGACACAATCTACCTTGTAGAAAGTGATGCCGTAGACTCGTTCTCATACAGCCTTACCGATATGTTCTCAAAGGCAATCAATGATGCCGCATCGGATACAGACAATTCACAGTTCAGCAAAATTACACTTTCGGGTAAAAACTTCCCGCAAGCCGTAGTACTTGAACCGAACAACGACGGAAAGAACTCCGCTGCAACAGTTATCACTTCACCTAATAAGGCTTACGCAAGCGAAGATGCAAGCAGTAAGGTATCGGGCGCAATCAGAGGCTTGTATGCCAAGTCGGTAAAAATGGTAAAACCGTCCGACGCTCAACTCAAAGAACTCGGACTGGCAGATCCGTATGTAACTCTTGAGGCTGTGTATCCGGACACAACAATAAACCTTATTGCATCACAGCCTGACGGCTCGGGCAATGTAAACATTATGGAAAAGGGCGGAAAAGTTGTTTATTCAATGGCATCCGCAAACTTGCCTTGGGTAGATATGAGTTACGAAAAACTTTCGTCAGAGTATGTTCTCCATCCGCTTATGACGGCTGTTTCCACACTTACGGTAAACAACGGTTCCGACACTTATACCTTTGACATAGGCACAAAGGAAACCGCTACAACAAACGAAGACGGCGAGGAATCAACTACAACCACAACATCTGTAATGTACGGTGACAGTGAGATTAACTCATCATACTTCTCAACATTCTTCCAGAACCTTACATTACTTAAGAAAAGCGACACAAGCAGTGACAAGCCAAGCGGAAAGGCGGTATTTATAGCCGAGTACAAATATACAGACGGCAGTACAGATACAGTTAAATTCTATGATGCCGGCGGAAACAAATACCTTGCAGAGGTAAACGGCATAAGCGTAGGACACCTTTACAAGACAAATCCAAGTAAACTTATAGAACAGGTTAAAACTGTAGCAAATAATAAAGAGGTTTCAGACTTCGCAATATAATTTGTTATAATTAAACGCTGCACAGCCCGATTCAAGAAACGAATCGGGCTGTGTTTTTGCTCTTTGTAAAAATTATGGTTTAGCAAAGTGCTTTGTCAAGCAATTATAAAAGTTTGGTCAATCTTTTCAA
>NZ_JBBNJY010000062.1:0-5884 GCF_040093295.1 Ruminococcoides bili | reverse complement strand
GGAGCGGATGACGGGGCTCGAACCCGCTACCTCCACCTTGGCAAGGTGGCGCTCTACCAGATGAGCTACATCCGCATTTTTGGTGCCTCCGGACGGAATCGAACCATCGACACGGGGATTTTCAGTCCCCTGCTCTACCGACTGAGCTACAGAGGCAAAATTTGGCGACCCGGAACGGGTTCGAACCGTCGACCTCTAGCGTGACAGGCTAGCGTTCTAACCAACTGAACTACCGGGCCAAATGGTGGGAACAATAGGACTCGAACCTATGACCCTCTGCTTGTAAGGCAGATGCTCTCCCAGCTGAGCTATGCTCCCATTGCCTTTGTCGCTTCGCTTTCGTTTGTCGTATCTCTTAGCGACAGGTATTATAATACACCATATCGGCTCAAATGTCAACACTTTTTTGAATTTTTTTCAAAAAAACTTTACAAAAGCAAAGCAACACGATATTTTACGACAATTTACTCTTTTGACTTTTTGTCTTTGGAAGTGTTATCCTTGGAATTTTTCTCTTTAATAATCTTCTCAAGGTCTTCTTTATTAAAGATATACTTCTTGTTACAGAAATGACAATTAGCCACTACTCTGCCGTTTTCATCAGGCATTGCACGAATTTCATCGTCGCTCATTGTACAGAAAAGTCTTTCGAGTTTTTCTCTTGAACAAGTGCAAACATACTTTACAGGGTACTCGTCAAGCACTTCTACCTCAAAGCCTGCAAGAGCGGTTTTGCATATATCAAGAATACTCATTCCCTTTGCAAGCATAGTTGTAACAGGCTCGAGAGTTTCGAGATTCTTTTCAAGTTTTTCAATTGTATCTTCAAAAGCACCCGGCAAAAGCTGAATAAGCAATCCGCCTGCGAGCATCACTTCGCCGTCCTCCTTATTAATAAGAACGCCAAGCGCACATACTGTGGGAATCTGCTCACTTGTTGCAAAATAATTGGTAATATCCTCGGCAATCTCTCCGCTTACAAGCTCAACCTGACCGATATACGGGTCGCCTGAACCGTAATCACGCATTACATTAAGCACACCGTTTTTACCTACTGCTTTTGAAACATTGATTTTGCCGTTGTTATAGTATTCGGTAGGGCAATTTGCGTTTCCTACATATCCACGAACATTACCCTTACTGTCCGCAACCGCTATTACGGGGCCGAGTTCTCCGTCACCCGATACTCTAAGGTTAATTGATGCGTCTTTCTGCTTGAGCATTGCACCCATCATAGAAGTCGCACACAAAAGTCTGCCGAGTGCCGCAGTAGCGCTTCTTGAAAGTCCGTGAATTTTCTGTGCCTTAAAAACAATATCGGACGCATCAATAGCCGATGCCATTACTGCACCGTCCGATGTTATACATCTTATAATTTTATCCATATTATTCTCCCGTTAACATACCTTATTGATTGGATTTTTCATTCTTGCCACAAAAACAAGCCTTTGTTCGTCGGCTTTCGGTTCGTCAAAACTCATATCTCCATATACAGCCTCAAGTTCAAAACCCGCATTTACAAGCATTTCCGTCAGTTTTTCTCTTGAATATCCACGCTCCGAAAAGCTCTCGCTTGTTCTATAATAAATGCCGTTTTCTTCTTCAAAAAAGTCAAGGTCAATATCCGTCACGCAGTTTTCCCGTAAAGTATTCTGCCACACGCAAAATACCTTATCGGTTTCATATACAAATGTATTATTCGCAAGCACCTGTTCGTGTTTATAAACGGTATTGACATCAAATACAAACAAACCGTCTTTATCCATAAAGAAAGCTACACGCTCAAAAGCCTTTGTCACATCTTCTTCTTTTGTAATGTGATTTATGCTGTCCAGCGTACAAATACAAGTATCTATAGTGCCGTAAAGGTTAAGATTCTGCATTTTCTGCTTTAAATATAAAATATTAAGCCCTTTTTCGCTCGACTTTTGCATTGCCTCGCTAAGCATTTCCGCACTTGCGTCAATTCCGTAAACATCTATGCCCTTAAGTGCCAACTCCGTAGTAAGACTGCCCGTACCGCAGGCAAGGTCAAGTGTAATGCCAAATTCGTGATTATGCCTTTTCATAAGCTCACAAATGTAGTCGCTTCGCTCTTTGTAGCCGACATTTTGCATTAATACATCATAATAATCGGCAAAAATATTGTAACTCATTTGTTTTCCTCTTTGGCGATTTTATCGAGTACAAGTGTGTAACCGTAGGTATCGTTATCAAAAAGAGCACGCTTTACACGACTGATTGTTGCGGTTGACGCACCCGTTTCTTTTACAATTTCAGAATAAACCTTTTTTTCTGTAAGCATTTTTGCTACAACAAGTCTTTGTGACATAGCCTTAAGTTCAGGACTTGTGCATAAATCTTCAAAAAAGCGATAACACTCCTCTTCGTTTTCAAGAGAAAGAATTGCTTTAAAAAGAAAATCAGTATCACTGTTTTTTAACTTAGAGTTCATAATTTCCGTTCTCCTTTGCAAAACATTGCAAATATTTTTATACACTAAAATTTTAACATACAAAAGTATAAAAGTAAATATCAACAGAAAAATTTTTATAAAAACAAAAAGCTGCCTCAAAAGAGACAGCTTAAAGTTTATACCTGATAAATTATAGGTTAAGATTAGCCTAATTCAGCAAAGTACTTAATTGTTCTAACCATCTGGCTTGTGTATGAGTTCTCGTTGTCATACCAAGAAACAACCTGTACCTCATAGAGATCGTCAGCAATCTTTGATACCATTGTCTGTGTAGCATCGAAGAGTGAACCGAATCTCATACCGATTACGTCTGAAGAAACGATTGGATCTTCGTTGTAACCGAATGACTCAGAAGCAGCAGCCTTCATAGCAGCGTTAATGCCCTCAACTGTTACATCCTTACCCTTAACAACAGCTGTAAGAATTGTTGTTGAACCTGTTGGAACAGGAACACGCTGTGCAGAACCGATGAGCTTACCATTGAGCTCAGGAATAACAAGACCAATAGCCTTAGCAGCGCCTGTTGAGTTAGGAACGATGTTAGCAGCACCTGCTCTTGCTCTTCTGAGGTCACCCTTTCTGTGAGGACCGTCGAGGATCATCTGATCGCCTGTGTAAGCGTGGATTGTTGACATGATACCGCTCTGGATCTCAGCATACTTGTTAAGTGTGTTAGCCATAGGAGCGAGGCAGTTTGTTGTACATGAAGCTGCAGAAATGATTGTATCATCAGCTGTAAGTGTACCCTCGTTTACGCTGTAAACGATTGTCTTAAGATCGTTGCCTGCAGGAGCAGAAATAACAACCTTCTTAGCGCCGGCATCAATGTGAGCCTGGCTCTTTGCCTTTGATGTGTAGAAACCTGTGCACTCAAGAACTACGTCTACGCCGATCTCACCCCATGGGAGTTCAGCAGCGTTAGCCTTAGCATAGATTGTAAGAGTCTTGCCGTCAACTGTGATTGTGTTGTTCTCGTCATCAGCCTCTACTGTGTGAAGGTTCTCACCGATTTTACCGCAGTAACCGCCCTGTGCTGTATCATACTTGAGAAGATCTGCGAGCATTGATGGTTTTGTAAGATCGTTGATAGCAACTACCTCATAGCCCTCTGCACCAAACATCTGTCTGAATGCAAGACGACCGATACGGCCGAAACCGTTAATTGCAACTTTTACTGACATTTTAAATTCCTCCTAATTTATAAGGTAGTTTAATTATATTACATTTTTTGCTGTTATTCAAGTGTTTGATAAAATTTTAACAAATTTCTTATGAATTTTACATAAAAACGAAAATTTTACAAAATTTCTGCATCTTTTACTGCAATTTGACGAACGCTATTGTCAAATTGTCCTGTGAATGTTGCGCTTTTTAATTATTTATTTGCAAAATTGCCATTAATATTCTTGACATTTTTATTAAATTAGGATAAAATACTTATAATACCGTTAGTGCGGTTAAATAGGATTAATGCAAATTTACCTATTTTTTATTAATCAGACTCGTTCAGAGCCGTTATTTATAGATATTTTTTATTTAGTTTTTATAACTTATTAATCGTTATAATATACCTTTGTTGCAAACCACAGCATATAAAAAATATTAAAATTAAATTATTTTTATAAAAATGAAAATTGAATATCTTTACTAACGGCACCGACAAGGCTGTTTGATTGAACTTAAACTTATTATCTAATTAAAAATCAAACAAGGAGGTGTCAGAATGTCGTTATTAGCAATAATATTAATTATTGTTGCGTTGCTTCTCGGTGCGGGCATAGGCATTTTTGCAGGTATAAGCTATCGTAAAAATGTTGCCGAAAAGGAAATCGGAAGTGCAGAAGAAGAGGCAAGAAAAATCGTGTCGGAAGCTATGAAAACAGCCGAAGCCAAAAAGAAAGAGGTTGTTTTAGAAGGCAAGGACGAGGTTCACCGTTTCAGAACCGAGAGCGAAAAAGAAATTGCCGACCGCCGCAAAGAAGTTCAACGCCAGGAAAGACGCATTCAGCAAAAGGAAGAAACCCTCGACAAAAAGCTTGACAACATGGAGCTTAAGGACGAAAAGCTTTCTCGTAAGTTAAAAGACGCTGATGCAAAGCTTGAGGAAATCGAAACACTCAAGAAAAGTCAGTTTGAAATGCTTGAGAAAATTTCCGGCTATACAGCCGAGCAGGCAAAGAGTTACCTGCTTTCACAGCTTGAGGACGAGCTTGCTCATGAGAAATCCGTTAAGATTATGGAATATACGGAGCAGCTTAAGGATGAGGCGGACGAAAAAGCAAGAAACATTATTTCTCTTGCAATTCAGCGACTTGCCGCAGAGCAGGTTGCAGAGGCTACAATTTCCGTAGTTCCTCTTCCGAATGACGAAATGAAGGGCAGAATTATCGGTCGTGAGGGCAGAAACATCAGAGCCATTGAAACACTCACAGGTGTTGATCTTATCATTGACGATACACCGGAAGCAATCACTCTTTCAAGCTTTGAGCCTGTAAGAAGAGAAGTTGCAAGAATTGCTCTTGAAAAACTTATTTCAGACGGCAGAATTCATCCGGCAAGAATCGAAGAAATGATTGAAAAAGCAAGACGAGAAGTTGACGCTACAATCAAGCACGACGGCGAAAGAGCAGTGCTTGAGGCAGGCGTACACAACATTCATCCGGAGCTTGTCAGGTTACTCGGCAGACTTCGTTATCGTACCAGCTACGGTCAGAATGTACTT
This sequence comes from Ruminococcoides bili, assembly GCF_040093295.1. NCBI lineage: Bacteria > Bacillati > Bacillota > Clostridia > Eubacteriales > Oscillospiraceae > Ruminococcoides > Ruminococcoides bili. The sequence goes on along the minus strand of NZ_JBBNJY010000062.1, from coordinate 686 downwards.
AATCATTCACTTGAAGTTTCATATCTTGCAGGTATGATGGCAAGCGAGCTTGGTATGGATCCGACAATTGCAAAGCGTGCGGGTCTTTTACACGATATCGGTAAGTCAATTGACCACGAGGTCGAAGGAACTCATGTTCAAATCGGTGTAGATTTGGCAAGAAAATACAAAGAACACGATGCGGTTATTCACGCTATTCAGGCTCACCACGGTGATGTTGAGGCAAAGACGGTTGTAGCTTGTCTTGTACAGGCTGCCGACGCACTCTCTGCCGCAAGACCGGGTGCAAGAAGAGAAAATGTAGAAAACTACATCAAGCGTCTTGAAAAGCTTGAAGAAGTTGCATCTTCATTTGAGGGTGTTGAAAGCTCATATGCTATTCAGGCAGGCCGTGAGGTTCGTATTATGGTTAAACCCGAAGTCATAAATGACGAGCGTATGCTTCCGCTTGCAAGAGAAATCTGCAAGAAGATTGAAGAAGAGCTTGAATATCCGGGACAGATTAAGGTTAATATCATAAGAGAGAGCCGAGCTGTCAATTACGCAAAATAATTAAATCAAGAGATACCTTTCGTGGGTATCTCTTTTTTTGTTGCGTTGAGTTAAAACGAGTTGAATTATGGTTTAGCAAATTGATTTGCCAATTAATTATAAAAGTTTGGTCGACCTTTGAAAAGGTCGACCAA
>NZ_JBBNJY010000061.1:0-6522 GCF_040093295.1 Ruminococcoides bili | reverse complement strand
AGCTGATTGCCTCTGAATGTGCCGTTATGCTCTCCCGGCTTCCATACATCAATTTCAGGCTTATGAAGTACAATTGACATTGGCATACCGATACCGCCGATTGATTTTGACATTACAACAATGTCAGGCTGAATACCTGCACGCTCAAACGAGAAGAATGAGCCGCTGCGGCAGCAACCGATCTGAATATCATCAACAATCATAAGAATATCGTTCTTTGTACAGAACTCCCTTACAGCCTTTAAGAACTCAACATCAAATACTCTGATGCCACCCTCTGCCTGTACGGTTTCCATAATAACAGCCGCAGGCTTATCTGTTGCAGAATGGTCGTCATCAATGAGCATCTGCATATACTTAACTACATCAAGACCCTCTACCATATAAGGAGCAGGAATGTGTGTACAATCTGTAAGAGATGCAATAGCGCCGTTTCTCGCAAACATTTCTGATGTTGCGGAAAGTGCACCGAGTGTCATACCGTGGAAACAACCCATAAATGCAAAGATGTTTCTTCTGCCTGTATACTTTCTTGCAAGCTTTAATGCAGCCTCAACAGCGTTTGTACCTGTCGGGCCCGGGAACTGAATTCTGTAGTCAAATCCTCTTGGCTCAAGAATCTTTGTTTCAAGTGTTTCAATAAATTCACGCTTTGGAACTGTGTACATATCAAGTGCGTGAATAATTCCGTCTGTTGAAAAATACTCAAGAGTCTTTGCTTTGATGTATTCATTGTTATGACCGTAGTTTACCGCACCTGCACCGCAGAAAAAGTCTATATATTCGTTGCCCTCTTCATCTTTGATGATTGAACCCTTTGCAGTTGTAAAAACTGTCGGGAAGTGTCGGCAGTAAGAGCGTACTGATGACTCGTATTTTTCAAATGCTTCTGTTTTCATAAAATGCTGTTCCTTTCCTCTTTGCTGCATTTAAGCAATCAATTTGTTTTCCCTATACCTTTTTAGAAATCCTCTTAAAGCGCCGTTCATTATGTTTTCTATCTGCTGCGGATCATCGGGCAAAAGAATTATTGCCTGCGAATCCGATGCAAATACATAACCGTCACTGCCGGAGGAATTTTTTAACCTTTTCATTTCCAACGGCGGATTATCCGCAAAAGCCCTTGCAAAAACACTTGGGCTGTCGCTTTCTCCGCCTATATCTAAGCCACCCGTAACAAAAACTATGTCGTTTGTTTTGAGTGAACTTACAACGAGTTCTCCGAGAGTTTTGCAGTTTGCAGCAAATTTTGCCTCATCTGCAATTAAATCAAGCTCCGAAAAGCTCTTTCTTAACGACCTTTCGCAAAGTGATGTTTTGCGAGCGGCGTAAAAAATCAGTTCACCTGTCATTCTGCCGCTACCTCCTCTGCAGGAGCATCGGTAGCCTGCTGTTTTAATACAGGCTCAAAGTTAGGTGCGATTGTCATGTCGCTGTAAACCTTGCTGAAATCAAGCTGCCAGCCTTTAAATACATAGTCGTAATAATCATCACTCGGCTTTACGGGATCAGCCGGTGCTTTTGCCGACTTTCCTACTTCAACTTTCTGTTCGCTGATTTGTGTTCCGTCATAGTTAATAAACTTGACTGTTACATAAACCTTAGCCTTCGTTGTAGGTTGAGCGGTTGTTGGCTGTTGTGTCGGTTTTACTGTATTGCCTTGTGCATCTGTTGTAGCAGGTGCGGTAGTTGCCTCAACCACTTTCTGATCCTTAAAGTCATAATCGCCGCTGTACCAGTCAATCTGACCTGCTTCATATGCAGTACAGAAATCTGTTACCTTTGGACGTGTACCGCCGTTTCTGTCATAGTAAACCTGCGGCCATACTGCATTATTATTTGCAGATGCCTGTGAAACATCAACCTTTGCCGATTCGCCGTTCCTTACCTTTCTTGCAACAATTACTGTTCTGAAATCCGTATATTCATACGAACAGGTTGAAAGTGTGATAAGGCTGTCGTCTTCGTTTACATCAACAGGGCAATTCACCATTGAACGAACTCTGACATTATAAACATAGTTCATAAAATCCTTATCGTTTTGGAATGAACCTATCATATAGTTAAAGAATTCGCCGTGACTTGACAATGTGTTTGTCTTGAACACGGAAATTATCTTGTATGTCGCATTTTCTTCGGGAGTGTTAAATGTAATTGTCGGAGCTTTTTTGTAGAAATCCATATCTATGGAGTATCTGCCGTATTTGAGCATACCCGCAAACATTGTACCGTCATTCATATGATGACCGTGCATAATAACATTTTTGCTCTTTGTGCTCTCGGTGCTTCGATAGTCTATGAACACACTGCCCCAATCATCAGGATTGCCTCTGTAATCTCGGTAAAGATAATACTGAGAAGAACGGCTGTCACCCTCGTGATACAGCACAGGATAGTCGATTCCGGTATCGTTAATCTGTATCCAACCGACAATTTCCTTATTAATATCTTTGAGTTTTGCCCAATCCACTTTTTCTTCTTCTGACGGTTTTTTATCTCCGCCCTGCGAAGTATTATCATCAGTTGTATTATGGTAAATCATCTGAATATCATTCATTTTTTCTTTATTCTGATAACTCAGGTAAACCATATTGTAAAACAGCATTGAAAGAGCGCCGACAAACACAACAAGTGAAACAATTGCAACGGATTTTCGCGCAATTTCCTTACCGCTGTCGCCACGCATCGGAATAAATCGGTATTTCAGTCCTTTTTTGGGAGGAACATACTCAACCTTACTGAATCCGCCGGGATACTCCGCCTCGTTATTTTCAAACACTTCAACAGTTTTTTGAGCCGCCGCCAAAATCATATCGTCGATATTGTTCAGCGAATATTTTTTCTGTGGCAATGCTGTGACTTTCATACCCTTGTACATAAAGCAAAAGCCTTTGCAGCCGTTTCCTAAATCGCCGAGATTAAATATCTTGGATTTCTTTCTGTACAGCTTAAAACTGTCTTTTATCTCCTGCACTCTTTCGTCTGATAATTTCAATTTTTCAGCATTTTTCAGCGCTTTTGTGCGCTTTTTCCAATAGTCTTTCGGAGCTTTGGGTTTTTCGGCTTTTTCCGCCTGTGCAACTACCTCTGAAAAATGTTTTTTAAAGCTGTCCGCACCTTTATCCGAAAGTGCGTTTGCTATAATTACAACAGAAGGCTTTTCATTATTATCCGCACATTTGTCAAGAGCGGAAATAATTTTTTTGCTTTTAAAGTCGACAGGTGTTATATAGGTAAGCGTAAAACCGTTTTCGGCAAGTTTGTCCGAAAGTTCGCCGCTGTCTAATGCAGGGGTATCGTTTTGGTTTACCAATAAAATTTCAATATCCACGCAGGTCCATCCTTTCGTGTCACAGTAATTTTTGTTTTGGTATATATGTTATTCGTCTTTTGCTGAAATCTCTGTTACCTTGAGATTTGCAAGAGCCTCTTCAATCATCGGTTCAAAATTTGCTTTTTCCTGTGCCTCTTTTACATACTTCAAAACAGGTCTTGTTCTCGGGTGCTTTGGAGTAAATACCGTACAGCAATCCTCGTAAGGCTCGATTGAAATATCATAAGTGTCGATTTTATATGAAATGTCAATAATCTCCTGCTTATCCATACCGATAAGAGGTCTGAACACAAGCAAGTCTGCCGCATCATCTGTACAGCTTAAAGCACCTATAGTCTGACTTGCAACCTGACCCAAGCTCTCGCCTGTAATAAGCGCCGTGCAATCGTTATCCGCTGCAATTCTTGAAGAAATCTGCATCATAAGTCTGCGCATAATGATTGTAAACAATTCTTCCGGACATTCATTTTTTATAGTTTTCTGAATCTTTGTAAAAGGAACTGTGTACATTGTCATTTTGCCTGCATAACGGCTTACTCTTCTTAAAAGTCTTACTACCTTATCTTCTGCTCTTTTGCTTGTGTAAGGCGGACTTGCAAAGTGAACGGCTGTAAGTTTCAAACCTCTTTTTGCCATCATATATGCGGCAACAGGAGAATCAATACCGCCGCTTATAAGAATAGCAGCATTGCCGCTTGTACCTACAGGAATACCGCCCGCACCTTTATGCGCCGCACCGTGAACATAAGCGCCAAAATCACGAACCTCTACATTTACGATAAGATCCGGATTATGAACATCAACGCTAAGATGTGGGAATTTATCAAGAATAACTCCGCCGAGTTCTGCGCATATTTCGGGCGACTTATACGGAAAGCGTTTGTCACTTCTTCTTGCCTCAACCTTAAAGGTTTTCACAGCCTTTAACTCTTTTTCAAGATAAACAGGTGCGGTAGCAATAATTGATTCAAGTGTTTTTTCTTCGCAGATTGCCGCTCTCGAATATGACACAATGCCGAATACTCTTGAAATTTTCAGACAAGCCTCGTCAAGGTCAATATCGTCCGAAAGCGGTTTTACATATATAATTGATTGAGCGGATTTTATTTCAAAACTGCCCAAATGTGAAATTGCGTGTCTGATATTCTTTTTGAGAACATCCTCAAATGTACGACGGTTAAGGCCCTTAAGTACAATTTCGCCGTCTTTTAAAAGTATGATTTCTTTCATTAATTCTTTACCTTTCAGTTTATCTGTGAACAAGAACTTTTAATCCCTGCGCAAGCGTTGTGCACAGTGCGTCAACATCTTCTTTTGTATTCAGCTTTGAAAAGCTTACACGCAATGCGCTGTCTGCTCTGTAACTTTCGTATCCCATTGAGCTTAACACATAACTCGGTGCGCCCTTTGCACAAGCACTGCCCGAGGAAACATAAATTTCGTATTCCTCAAGGAAATGGAGCATAGTTTCACTCCTAACCTTGCCCGCCGAAAAATTCAGAACATACGGCAAAGCGCTCTGCGGTGAATTTATAACCACTCCGTCTATTTTTGTAAGCTGATTTTTTGCGTATTCGCAAAGTTCGGCAACTTTTTCGTAATTCTTTTCTATTGCAAATTCATTACAGGCAACTCCGAATGCCGCAATCAACGGCAACGGTTCTGTACCCGGTCGGATTTTCTTTTCCTGTTCGCCGCCGTAAGTCCTCGGTACAAGTCGCACACCTTTTTTTATATATATTGCGCCGCATCCCTTTGGAGAATGTACTTTGTGAGCCGACACGCTCACAAGGTCTGCACCGAGTTTTTTAGGATTAACGGCAATTTTGCCGAAAGCCTGAACTGCGTCTGTATGGCAGATAATATCCGATTTTTTCCCCTTTACCGCATCAAAAATCTCTGCAACAGGCATAATAGCACCAGTTTCGTTATTTACATACATAACAGAAACAAGAACTGTATTGTCGTTTACTTCCGCAAGAATATCCTCGGTATGCACAACTCCGTCTTGTCTTGGGCTTACATATGCAATCTCAAAGCCCTCTTGCTCAAGTCTTTTGCAAGACTCCATAATACTGCTGTGCTCAACGGAAGTCGTAACAATCTTAGTACCTCTGCGTTTTTTTGCATATGCAGTGCCGAAAAGAGCAAGGTTATTAGCCTCCGTACCGCCGCTTGTAAAGATGATTTCATCGGTTTGGGCAAAAAGCTGCTTAGCAACCGCCTTTCTCGCCTTTTCAAGCTCCTGTTCCGCAAGCATTCCTCTGTAATGAAGTGAAGATGGGTTTGCGTAATTTTCCGTCATCATCTCAAACGCTTTTTTAGCCGCCGCAAGCGATGCAACGGTTGTTGCGCTGTTATCAAGATAATGCTCCACGATACTCCACCTCACAATACATAAATATACATTTAACATTATACATCATATTTCATCAAAAATAAACTGTTATTTTACATAAACTAATCTTACATAAGAACAAATTTTTAACACATAATATTAGTACATTTAATCAGCAAGTTATAAACGAAACGGGGTTAATGTATATATGATTTCATCAAAAGAATACAATAAAATTGTGACGAAAAATTCACCGAAAAGTAAACTTTTTGTGAACTGCATAAAAGCCTTTTTAATAGGCGGAGCAATATGCACAATCGGGCAGGGATTTACGGATTTATACGCAATGCTCGGTGCGGCAGAAAAAGACAGTAAAACATTGTGTTCCGTAACGCTGATATTCATAGGCATTTTACTGACGGCAATTGGCGTGTATGACAAAATAGCAAAACACGGAGGAGCAGGAACTCTTGTACCGATAACAGGTTTTGCCAATGCAGTATCTTCACCTGCAATTGAATTTAAGTCAGAGGGATATATAGCGGGACTCGGTGCTAAATTATTTATAATTGCAGGTCCGGTAATAGTATACGGAGTTTCTGCATCAATAATTTACGGATTTGTTCTCTGGATTTTGAGTTTGTTCGGAGTACGGCTGTTTTAGCAAAAATTATGGTTTAACGGAGTGTCGGTCGAGGATTGAAATTTAGCTAACGCTAAATTATCAGCAAAAGAACAAAAAAGTTTACTCAATTTTTTCAAAAATTGCGGGTTTGGGCAGCACCCATAAAAAGCCATTCGATATATAATGAAAAGTTAATCATTTCTTTTATAAAAGGCTGTCGCCAGA
>NZ_JBBNJY010000060.1:0-7264 GCF_040093295.1 Ruminococcoides bili | reverse complement strand
TCACCTGCGGTATTTACTTTAACTTTCAGCGATTTTTGTCCAAAACATTTTTCTTCCGAAACATAGCTTGTTGAATAGCTGAGGTTACTTAATTGTTGATGCGTAGATCTGATATTGATGCAAATTATTTCCAAAGTATCGATCTATTGCCATTGATTCAAAATTACGCCAAGAAGATGCCGGTATACTAAGCTTGTTATGCGGGATAAATTCTTTTGGCGGAGGTGTGAATGTAAGAATATTGTCAATAAAAATAAGCTTTTTAGGTATAATTCTTTTAGAGGTACTCAAAAGTTTAAGTCTAAATTGTGGTAAAAAACCGTATTTATCAACCTCGTATTTAAGTTTAGCTTTTTCAGCAATATCTTCTTCAGGTCTTTTTCCATCAATAGGTAAAAATCGATCTTCGTACCTCGTAAAACCAATTTGTATGTAATCTAATTGTTCATATTCGTTTATACAATTAGAAAGATTATTGGAATTTGTAATCTTAATATATACCACTGGAATTTTATGACCAGGAAATACATAATCGTTATCAATTTTATGAATAAGTAGATAATGTCCATAAATTCCTTTTTCTTTAGCTAAATCACTTTCCATTTTATAAGCAAAAACATCCCCGATTTTCCAATCGCAATTATAGAGTTTGCGTTGCACTATTTTCTTTTTATCAGGCTGTGGTGATAATAATTTTTGTTCTAAATCAGATAATACTTTTCTTCTTATTTTAGCTTGAGCTGGATTTTCTAATTCCCAATGCTTTAAATCGTGTTTATTCTGAATATGAAACAAAGCTTGTTTTTTTACAAAATCATCTAGTCTTCCCAACGACCATTGAATATCAGCTAACGCAAACCAAAATACAGGTACCTCGTCACAATCAGATAAAATATTTTCATTAAGTTTTATTAACTCTTGAATAATTACATAATCTGATTTACCTTTTGTGAGTTGGTCTTTGTAATAATCTCTTACATCTATAGCTATATCGTTTTGATATAAATTAGGACCCCAAACTCCCATAAATACATCTCCTTAATTTCCTGACCAATATAATATCTCATTAGATATTTTGTTTTCTAAATATGATAACACACCTCTTCCTGCTTCCATATACATTGATAAATTAGGGTTACGTGGACTAATCCCATTTATCTGATTATTCATTTTGTTAGATGTATTGACAGTATGATGATACATCATTTGTATTTGTTCTACGCCACGTGCTTCAATTGCATTAAGACCTGTAGCGATTGGTACAAGATTCAAATGCGAGCGTTGCGGATTATTAGCATGAGCGTTTTCTCTTTTTTCCGGATTAGTGGTTCTTCCAACATACTGAGTATTTCCATTTGAGTCAACTAATCCATATACAGTGTGATTTCTCGGTAAAGCATCGTATGATTTAGAACTCGAACTTTTTGAATTTGATGTAGATTGCGAAATATGTTTAACACCAGCATAAACACCTACACAAGTAGCTATTGTAGCTACACCTACTGAAGCGGTTATGACGCTGGAAGCAGTGGCGGCTATTCCTACTCCAACTGCAGCAGTAGCTATTACAGGTGCTGCTACAACAGCTACAGCACATACCGCAACAGTAGCAAAACATGCTAAAGCTATTCCCCACCAAGAGTTTCCTTTACTATCAATTCTGCATACTGGATTATTTCCGCAATAGGCAAACATATTTACATCTAAAATATCTTCACCTGCTTGAAGATATCCGTCTGCGTTTAGGAATCTGTGTACTACAGGGTCGTAGTAGCGGCTCATAAGATAATATAAGCCTGATTCAGAATCGTAGTAATAGTTGCGATAACGGAATGGGTTGAGGTTAGCAATATGGTTAGGGTCTGTAATTGCTTGATTGCTCGCATTTGATACTGTGAGCACATTGCCCCAATCATCATATTCATACTTTGCTACCATATTACCGTCGCCGTCATAGATTGAAGTAATGTCACCTCTCCAATTATGCGCATAGTAATATGTTACTGCGTCAGTTGAAGAATTTGCCTTGTAGCTTACTGCATAAAGCTGACCGTTTGCGTCATAACAATAGTCAAATACTTTTTCTCCTCTTGTTTCGTGCATAAGCTGACCGTTGAGGTATTCGTATGTGTATTCAACTCCGTTTACGGTTTTACTTGTTCTTACGCCGTTGCTGTCATACTTATAGCTGATACTGTCGTTGCCGCATCAAAAACGGAAACAGCATTGCAACTGTCATATAAATGAAAGTCAATATGTAAGGCTTTTTGTTTAGCATAATATAAAACTCACTTAATTTAAATATCAATTAATGATTTATGAAGGAAAAGAAGTTGATAAGGAATACTCATATCTATTTTATTAATAAATATATTTACAAGTGCTCCTAATATTACAATACAAAAATATATGATTACAAAATATTGTACTATTCTACTATAATCATATTTATTTTTGAGAGTATTATTTTTTATAACTACTTTTTTATATGCTAATTTTTGGTTAAAATAACATGAAATATTTATAAGAAATTTTGCGCCAAACATAGACTCAAATACAATACATATATTATTATTTACACCTATGTGTCCAATAAAGCCCAAACATGGTAATAAATATATTATATAAAACAAACAAAAATATAACACAGGTAATATTGTATAGATGATGGTTTTATTACTAATATAATGGCAAGATAAGTATAAAGAATATATTGATATAATAATCGATAAAAATGTAAAAACACTTCGCACCAATATAGTATCATTATTTTTAAAATACAATGAGTAAATTATCATTAATAAAACACCAAGCATAAATACAAATATATCTTTATATAACAAATGAAATTTTTTATTTATCATATTAATTACCACCATATATATTGAAACTCGTTTGAAATATAATCAATATTTATTCCAGCACTAAATGATGCTCCAATTATTATATATCCACCTGAGGAAAAACCTATAACATGCGATTCACCTGAATTTATAATTGTTTCATCAGATAAACAATCCATAAATTCACTTTCACCATATGAACCTAAATCCCATCCCATAACTGTAAGACCAAGTTGACTTGATGCTTTTTCACCAAAATAAATATTATTATAATCTATATGTATAGAAAATGGAGAAAATTGTGCTAAAGCTTCTATTCCCACCAAATCCAGTGTATTAAATTCTGCACCCAAACCATAACCAACATCAGCATCTACTTCCAAACTGTTAATTATTGTTAAAAATGATTGATAAATTTTTTCCCCTACATTGTAGTATTTAAATTGCCCATTATCATCCACATAATCATAATTTGTTCCATGGTATTTATTATAATTACGCAGACCTTTTTCTGTTTGTAAATATTTTCTTCTGTCCAAATTACACATTGGACAAGTAGGGTTGCCACAGATTACATCTGATGGATGATTACCAGTTGGATCAGAATTCATAATCGGGTTATTCTGACAATACGCATTCATATTTGTATCAAGAATGTTATCGCCTGACTGGAAATAGCCGTCTGCGTTTAGGAATCTGTGTACTACAGGGTCGTAGTAACGGCTCATAAGGTAGTATAAGCCTGATTCCGAATCGTAGTAATAGCTGCGATAGCGGAATGGGTTGAGGTTTGCAATGTGATTCGGGTCTGTAATTTCACTGTTATTTGAATTTGTTACTGTAAGTACATTACCCCAGACATCGTATTCATACTTTGCTACCATATTACCGTCGCCGTCATAGATTGAAGTAATGTCACCTCTCCAATTATGCGCATAGTAATATGTTACTGCGTCGGTTGAAGAATTCGCCTTGTAGCTTACTGCATAGAGCTGACCGTTTGCATCGTAACAATAGTCAAATACTTTTTCTCCCCTTGTTTCGTGCATAAGCTTACCATTGAGGTATTCGTATGTGTATTCAACTCCGTTTACGGTTTTACTTTATCATCTATTATAATACATTCTTTTAAAATGTTCTCAATATTGTATATTGCATCACTAAAATTCATTTTTGCAAAAAAGAAAAATAATGCATTAACAAGCAAGAAAATTGTAAAAGGCAATATAAAAATAAGCGGAATTAAATTAGAATTTTCTAACGAAGAAGAGTATATTATTGCACCAAAAAAAACACAAATAACAAAAAACATTCCAATAAAAATATAGTCGGAAGACGGTAGTTTCATGTTAATTGACAATACAGTTTTATTACTTTTGCTTGAAAATTTTCCGATAATTAAAGGGTTAAATAAAGATCTTCTGCTACTTGCCGGGACAGATTTTATTTCAAAATTTTCTTCAAAAATTTTTCCGTAAAAAGTATAGTCTTTATAATGCTTATAATAATTAAACAATCCCTGAAATGTCGAATTTCTTAATTTTCCAATTAGACATTCTTTAGTTGTTTTTAATTCATAATCATAATTTTTGCGATATAATTTAATCATAGAGCCTCCATTTTAAATTCAATAATAAACAGGAGATTTACAAATTGTATCCGGTCGTCCACAAGCTCTACAGCACCTTACATTGCTGTATTTGTTTTTTTATTATTGGAAGTATTAGAGCTATAACTCTTAGAAGTATTAGAGCTATAACTCGACCAAAGTGTTTTTGTAACGCCTGACACAATGAGGCGGTACATTATCTAAATAGGTGTCTATATTATATCACTGAATTAATATGTTATCTATTTATCTTTTTACAAATTATTTAAACATTATAAATAACAAGCATCCACATAACGGGAGCTAATATTATACATACAGCTTGAATAAAGTATATTATTTTTCTATAAATATTAACTCTTCTGAAATTATACTCACTTAAATCCTTTATAGTCTTGCTTTTGAAATCATCGGTCAAAAAATTATCCTTTAAAAAACTTATTATCAAATATTCATATGTCAAAAGCAAAGCAAACGGAACAAATATATTTACTTTTATATTAAAATTGATTATTAATATAAGCAAAGAAACAAATGTCATTACTATACCTATAATCAAGCCTATATGTATTTTCATTAATTTATTCATATTAACCTCCTCCTAAGCAAAAAATAAATTCAATATTACTATTACATATTCTTTATAAAACTAATATTAAAAAGTATTAATAAAACTATATTATTCTTTTGAATTTTCCTTTAAAATCTTTATTTAAAATTTTTTCAATCTCAAATTTCATATCAGAATATTTCATATTTACAATAATACAAATAAACGCTAAAAAAACAATGCAAATAATTAATGGATATATTATTGATATATAATTTAGATTTTTAAGAAAAGCATTGATAATATTAAATATTATAACGCCAAAAAGAATAAAAGCTATTATAAAGATAAAAAGCCAACATTCTAAATTCAATTTTAATTTTATATTCAAGGTTACGCTATCTCCATTTTTATTTACATTACCGCAAAATATAGGATTAATGCCGTTTTGTATGAAAATACTATTTTGAGATAATAACTGCATTTTAAACGAATTATTTAAAAACTCACCATAAAAGCAGGAGCTTTCCATAATGCTGTTAATTATATCGTTATCTGAGCAATGTATCTCATAGCAAATAGGTTTTAAACATTTTAACATAAAAGCACCCCTACTATTTTTTAATAATACACCGGAGATGGACAGATATAGTCAGGTCTTCCGCAAGCTCTGCAACATCTTACTTTGTGGGAATTTTGATTAATTGTATTTGATTTATTGTTAGTATTACTTTTGATATTATTTTTTGAGTTACTTGTTGGATTATCATTAGATTTAAAAATGGTTTGATTAGTTGTAGTATACGCATGAGCCCAATCTATCCCTGCACCGATTCCAAATGAAAATGAGAGACCGCTCAAAGTTTCATATTCTTCAAGTAAGATAGCATCCGCTCCAATAGAAAAGACTTCCCCGAAACTTCCTCCCCAATACTGATAACTTTTATCCAAATCATCAATTGTTTCAGCATCCCATATAATATTCAAGGAAGTTGTTGCACTTATCGACATTATACCAACTCCACCGCTTTCTTGATAATCACAATATGAATAATAAAATCCATAGTTTCCATAATCATCAACAGCCATATAAATTGAAAAACACGCTGGTACACCAAAGCAACCAAAAACATTCAATCCAATTGTTGTTACTAATGTACCATATTTATCGATATTATTAAGTGGATTATTTCTGCAATACGCATTCATATTAGTATCGAGAATACCATCGCCTGACTGAAAATATCCGTCTGCGTTCAAAAATCTGTGAGTAACAGGGTCGTAGTAACGGCTCATAAGGTAATAAAAGCCTGATTCAGAGTCATAGTAATAACTGCGATAGCGGAATGGGTTGAGGTTTGCAATGTGATTCGGGTCTGTGATTTCACTGTTATTTGAATTTGTTACTGTGAGCACATTTCCCCAGGCATCATATTCATACTTTGCTACCATATTACCGTCGCCGTCATAGATTGAAGTAATGTCACCTCTCCAATTATGCGCATAATAATAGGTTACTGCATCAGTTGAAGAATTTGCCTTGTAGCTTACCGCATAAAGCTGACCGTTTGCGTCATAACAATAGTCGAATACTTTTTCTCCCCTTGTTTCGTGCATAAGGTGACCGTTGAGGTATTCATATGTGTATTCAACTCCATTTACGGTTTTACTTGTTCTTACGCCGTTGCTGTCATACTTATAGCTGATACTGTCATTGCCGCTTTGTAGGGTTGTAAGCTTTCTGCCGTTGAGCCAAGTCATTTCCATACCGTCACGATATGAAAGCGGATTGCCTATTTCATCATAGGTTATAGTTTCTCCGTTGTAGCTTGTAAGTTTGTCACCCCAGTTAGCGTCATCATATCCGTATGTATTTACTCTTGAATCATATAGTTGTCCATGAGCACCAATCCTACTGACAGTTTCTGTAAGAATATTTCCGGCTTCATCATAATCGTATCGGTATTGTTTTTGATTAATATAATCACAGGAAGTTATAAGTTGATTAAATTCGTCATATTCATACAAATATAATCTTTGCCAGTCATTGTTTACCTTTTTATAAATGTCGGTAATATTGCCATTGGTGTCATACTCATATTTATAAGTATCTTTACCAATGGTTTCTTCCTTAATTTTTGTTGTGGTAAAATTTTCTCCACGATTACTGTCATAGTAAGTGTAACTCATATCAAGCGGAGTTTTTAATGCAACAGATGATTTTGTCTGTCTGTTTAGTCCGTCATATGTATATGTTACCTT
>NZ_JBBNJY010000005.1:0-106727 GCF_040093295.1 Ruminococcoides bili | reverse complement strand
TAATTGCTTGATAAAGCAATCAGCTAAATTATAATTTATCTCAACTTTTGATAAAGAAACAACAAAAAAGGACAGGCACAAAGCCTGTCCTAAAATTTTGATTAATGGCAATGACAATCGTCGCAGTCGCCGATTTCACCTACGATAGGAGTTGGGTCGATACCGTTTCTTTTGTAGTAGTCTGCAAGAGCAGCCTTGATAGCCTGCTCGGCAAGTACAGAACAGTGAACCTTTACAGGCGGAAGTCCGTCAAGAGCCTCCATAACTGCCTTGTTTGTAAGTTTTAAAGCCTCATCAATGGATTTACCCTTGATAAGCTCTGTTGCCATACTGCTTGTAGCAATAGCCGCACCGCAACCAAAAGTTTTGAACTTAACATCTACAATAGTGTTGTCCTTAACTTTGATATACATTTTCATAATGTCGCCACATTTTGAGTTACCAACTTCACCGATGCCGTCGGCATCAGGAATTTCACCAACATTTCTTGGGTTGGCAAAGTGGTCCATTACCTTTTCTGAATAAGCCATAACTAAGCCTCCTGTTTATTTATTAAGGGCTTCTTGAGCCTCTTGCTTTTTAATTTTTTCCCAGAGAGGTGACATATTTCTTAAGTATGTTACAACCTGCGGAATAACCTCGAGCATATAGTCAACATCTTCGTCTGTAAGCTCTGCCGAGAAAGAAAGACGCATACTGCCGTGTGCGATTTCGTGAGGAAGACCGATAGCGAGAAGAACATGGCTTGGGTCAAGGCTGCCCGAAGTACAAGCTGAACCCGAAGATGCCGAAATTCCGTTCATATCAAGTCTTAAGAGCAGGCTTTCGCCTTCAATGCCCTCAAAGCACATATTTACATTGCCCGGTAAGCGGTGAACTCTGTCGCCGTTTACTCTTGAACGCTCAATTTTGAGGAGTCCGTCAATAAGTCTGTCACGCAATTTTTCAAGATGCTCTCTTCTTTCGTCCATTGTGTCAACGGCTTCCTGAAGAGCTGCGTCAAGACCTACTACTCCCGCAACATTTTCTGTACCGGCTCTTTTATTTCTTTCCTGAGCACCGCCGTCAATTAAATTCTCTAATCTGATACCTCTTCTTACATAGAGAAGTCCGATGCCCTTAGGTCCGTGTAATTTATGAGCAGTCATTGAAAGCATATCAATATTCTGCTCCTGAACATTTATTTTTACATAGCCGGCAGCCTGAACAGCGTCGGTATGGAAAATTACTTTGTGCTTTTTGCAAATTGCTCCGATTTCGGTAATTGGCTGGATAGTACCGATTTCATTGTTTGCATACATAATAGATACAATAGCTGTATCTTCTCTGATAGCGTTTTCTACATCTTCGGGGTGAACAATACCGTTTTCGTACACATCAAGGTAAGTTACCTCAAAGCCCTCTTTTTCAAGAGTCTGGCATGTGTGAAGAATAGCGTGATGCTCAAACTTAGAAGTGATAATGTGTTTTTTGCCTTTTGCCTTAAGGGCTCTGCAAACGCCCTTTAATGCCCAGTTGTCAGATTCACTGCCGCCTGAGGTGAAGTATATCTCATTAGCATTAGCAGCACCAAGGTTTTTTGCAATATTTTCTCTTGAGTTTTCAAGAATTTCCTTGGCTTTACCGCCTATTCTGTAAAGGCTTGACGGGTTGCCGTAGTACTCGGTGAGTACAGGCATCATTTTTTCAAGCACTGTAGGCGATATAGCTGTTGTAGCGGAGTTGTCTGCATAAATATATCTCATACTTGATAATCTCCTATCTATATCTATATAAAAATCGGTCAGTCAGGCTTTTGAAAACTTGTGTGCCTCGGCAACCGCCAAACGGTCGCAGCGCTCGTTTTCGGGATGCCCTGCGTGACCTTTTACCCATACAACATCAACATTATGAATGTCACATAAAGACAGCAGCTTGTCCCAAAGCTCGGGATTAAGTGCTTTTTCTTTTTTGTTGCGCATCCAACCGTTTGCTTTCCATTTTTTAGCCCAACCGAGCTTTAATGCGTTGCAAACATATTGAGAATCGCTGTACAGAGTTACATTGCAAGGCTCTTTAAGGAGTGAAAGCGCACCGATTACGGCACTAATTTCCATACGGTTGTTTGTGGTGACGGCTTCTCCTCCCGAGATTTCTTTTTCGTGCTCATTATATCTCAAAATCGCACCCCAGCCACCGGGTCCCGGATTGCCGCTGCAAGCTCCGTCTGTAAAAATTTTAACTTGTTTCATTTGCAATTCTCCTTAGCTGATGTTCAACCTATATTATAATACGCAAAATCACCAAATGCAACCATATTTTATGTTTATTTTTTCAATTTAATTATATTATTTACGGAATTTATTAAATCATAATTCTTAATTTTAAAATCTTCCGTAATTATGATTTTAAAATTCAAATATTGAGCATACTAAAATAGAAATATATGGAATGTTTACTTAAATGTAATATTAAAATTGTCTTTTAATTCTTTAACACGCTTGACATTGCTCTTTGATTTGCGGTACAATAAAGAAGATTACAATTAGGATTTAATCTGTATTAAATACGGATTCAAAATATATTTATACTATATATAATAATTAATATTTCATTTTGCTGATATGACCGTTTTATATCAGAACTTTGTATTTATTACGAATTTTCAGGCTTTATATTTTGATACATACAAAAGGAATTTATGCCTGTATTGTGTGAAATGTTAATTTTAATAAATTTTAAGAAATATGGAGGTAAATTTGTGAGTACAGAATTTAAGTACGATAATCGAAGAAAAAGCAACAGCTACAATAAGTACTCAAAAGGTAAAAAAAATTACGGAGGGTATTCTTACAAGCCGTCGCAGGGCAAGGGAGCGTCCGAATCTTTTAAGGGAGGTACTTTTAAGGGCGGTAATAAAAATTTTAAATATTCAAAGAATTACCGCAAAAAGCCTTATCAAAAACAGTTTAAACCGATTAAAAACAAGCCGTCTGTAAAGATTGCTTTCCTTGGCGGGCTTAACGAAATCGGAAAGAACATTACAATGATTGAGTGCGAGAACGATATAATTCTTGTTGACTGCGGTATGGCTTTCCCTGACGGAGATATGCTCGGTGTTGACCTTGTTATCCCTGATTTTACTTATATCGAACAGAATCAAGACAAAATCAGAGGTATTGTGCTTACTCACGGTCACGAAGACCACATCGGCGGACTTCCGTTCTTACTTGGCAGAGTGAATATTCCGATTTACGGAACTGCGCTTACTCTCGGACTTGTAGGCAACAAACTCAAGGAACACAGCCTTTATAATGAGTCAAGCCTTAACAGAGTTAATGCAGGTGAAACAATTAAACTCGGCTGTATGAGTGTTGAGTTTATCCATGTAAACCACTCAATTCCGGATGCGGTTGCATTTGCTATCCGCACACCCGCAGGCACAATTGTGCATACAGGCGACTTTAAAATTGACTGCACACCTATTACAGGCGATATGATTGATTTGTCGGCGTTTGCCCGTGTAGGCGATGAGGGCGTATTGGCTCTTCTTGCTGAAAGCACGAACGCAGAGCGTCCCGGTTACACACAGACCGAACGCACGGTTTCGGATAGTTTTGACAATCTTTTCAGAAGAGCGGAGCACGACAGAATTATTATTGCTACCTTTGCTTCAAATGTAAACAGAGTACAGCAGATTATTAATTGTGCGGAAAAATACGGAAGAAAAGTAGCTTTTTCGGGCAGAAGTATGGTCAATTATATGGCTGTAGCAAGCGAGCTCGACTATCTTAGCGTGCCTGAAAATATTTTAATTGACCTTGATATGCTTGACAGATACCCGAGAGAGCAAATTGTTCTTGTTACTACAGGCAGTCAAGGCGAACCGATGAGTGCGTTGTCAAGAATGGCATATTCAGACCACCGCAAAGTTATGGTCGGCGAGGGTGACTTTATTATCATTTCTGCCAATCCTATTCCCGGTAACGAAAAAACAGTCGGAAATGTTGTTGACGAACTCCTCAAAAAGGGCTGTAAGGTCGTTTACGAATCAATGTATGAAGTTCATGTTTCGGGACATGCTTGTCAGGAAGAACTTAAGATTATTCATAAACTTGTAAAACCGAAGTACTTTATCCCTGTTCACGGCGAGCAAAAGCACCTAAGAAAACACGCCGATCTTGCTATGTTCCTCGGTATGGACAGAAAAGATATTTATATCGGCGATGTCGGCAGCTGCATTGAAATCAACGAAAACTATATGAAAGAATTGCCTGCCGTACCTGCGGGAAAGGTATTTGTTGACGGTCTTGGAGTAGGTGATGTCGGAAGTATTGTACTTCGTGACAGAAAGCACCTCGGACAGGACGGACTTATCATTATCGTTGCATCTCTCGATGTTTATGACGGTCATGTTATCAGCGGCCCTGATATTGTATCAAGAGGCTTTGTATATGTTCGTGAGAGCGAGGGTTTGCTTGACGAGGTAAGACAGGTTGCAAACAACATTCTTGAAGATTGTGCAGACAACAACATTCATGAGTGGGGTATAATCAAGAACAGAATTAAAGATGATGTTTCCAAACTTATCTCACAAAAAACACGCAGAACCCCAATGATTCTTCCGATTTTACAGGAAGTATAATTAAAAATCTACGAAAGGAAGGGTTTGAATTGAAGAAGAAAAGTTTTACGACTATGCCGACATTTGTTATATTTTCGGTTGCAATGCTTGCTATGTCTTTTGCATCGTACAGCTATGACCCGATGCTTTGCTACATTGAGATTGCCGTGTCGGTTGTAACAGCAGGTATAGTTGTCGTTTCGACCCTTCGCTTTCGTAACTATATAGCTGCCACCGTTCGCAGTACAGCCGAGAAAATCAACGGATTTAATCCCGAATTTCTTGATAAATACAAAATTCCCGTCACGGTGCTTGGTGCAGAGGGGGAGATAATTTGGAGCAATACAAGGTTCAGAAAGCAGTTCTGCAACGGTAAAAATCCCGAAGGCGATATGATTTCGCCTTACATAGGCGGCAAGAAAATAACAGATGTCGCCGACCACGAAACATTTGAAACCGCCTGCAACGGCAATGAATTTGTAGGCTTTGTCATCTCTACAAACGAGGGATATGTTTGTTATTTTGTGGAGAATACATATTACAGGCAAATTATGCGTGAGTACAATGCAACCCGTCCTTGTGTAGCGATTATTACTTTTGATAACAGCGATGACTTTTCAAACGAATCCGATGAAATTTATTCCGAGGTTTCTCTGAATGTTCAGTCGTTCTTGCAGAGATGGGCGAACGAGTATAACGCTTTGTTTAAGATAATCGGCAATAACCGTTATATGATTATCTTTAAAGAAACTGATGTTGACAAACTTGTTGAACAAAAGTTCCCAATATTACAGGAAATTCACGGCATAAAAGCGGGTCAGCATACCGCTACGGTATCTATCGGTTTGTGCAGAGGCATAAACTCTCTCAAAGACAGCGAAACCAATGCGAGAAAGGCGCTTGATATGGCGCTTGGCAGAGGCGGAGATCAGGTTGCTATTATAAGCAACAATATTTACGAATTTTTCGGAGGTACTTCCGCTACTTCCGAAAAGGTCAGCAAGGTGCGTATGCGTGTTATTGCAAATGCAATCAAGCGTACGATAAACGATTGCGATAAAGTTTTTGTTATGGGGCACAGATTTTCTGACCTTGACTGTATCGGTGCGGCTATCGGTATGCAGTCGGTTATGGAAAAATCTTTTAATCTGTATTCAAAAATAGTTGTTGATAAAACAAAAACTATGGCTGAAAAGCTGATTGATTATGCAGAGAAAAACATAGGAAAAGATATATTTATTACCCCCGATGAGGCAATGAAACAGGTTACACCAAAGACTTTGCTTATCATTGTTGATACTCATTTGAGAAATTCTCTTGAAAGTCCACAGCTTTACGATGAATGTAAAAAGGTCATTGTTATTGACCATCATCGCAGAGCGGTTAATTATATAGATAACGCACTTGTTTTCTGCCACGAGCCGTTTGCTTCGTCTGCGTGTGAAATGTGCAGCGAGATTATCAGCTGCATTGATGATAAAGCAATCGGATATGCACAGGCGGACGCTTTGCTTGCGGGCATTATGCTTGATACAAAGAATTTTGTTTTAAAAACAGGTGTAAGAACCTTTGAAGCAGCCGCATATTTGAGGAGAAGAGGCGCTACTACAATTAATGTAAAGCAGATGTTCTCCGATTCAATTGAAACTTACCGTGAAAAAGTAAGCATAGTATGCGATGCAAAAATATACAGAAACTGCGCAATTTCAATCGCAAAGGGCGCTGACGGTGATGTAAGACTTGCCTCTGCGCAGGCAGCGGACGAATTACTCACGCTTGAAAATGTAAAAGCCTCTTTTGTAATTTATGAAAGCGGCGGTAAAATTTGTATTTCCGCACGCAGCTTTGGCGCTGTAAATGTGCAGATTATTATGGAAAAGCTCGGCGGTGGCGGACATCAGACAATGTCGGCTACACAACTTAGTGATATAAATAAAGAACAGGCTCTCAAGATGCTTATCGAAGTTATAGATACAAATCTTGAGGATGCAAGTTGCAAATAGCAGAAAGGAACGACAATTATGAAAGTAATACTTTTGCAGGATGTTAAGGCACTTGGCAAAAAAGGCGACCTTGTAAATGCTTCTGACGGATATGCAAGAAATTTTCTTCTTCCTAAGAACCTTGCAAGAGAGGCAAATGCACAGGCTATGAATGAATATAGAAACGCTGAAAACTCAAAGAACTTTAAGATTGCTACCGAGAAAAAGCAGGCAGAGGGTTATAAAGCACAGCTTGAGGGCAAAACCTTTGAGATGAAAGCAAAAGCCGGTCAGGGCGGCAAACTTTTCGGCAGCATTACTGCAAAGCAGGTTGCCGAGGAAATTAAAAAACAGTATAATATCAACATAGACAAGCGTAAGGTTGTTCTTGAAAGTGATATTAAAGAATTCGGTTCTTACAAAGCCGATGTAAAACTTTATTCGGGTATTGTTGCAAACATTACCGTTAAGGTATCAGAGGCTTGATTTTATTTATGATTGCAAAGGAGGGGTGACACATGGCGGATAATCAAATTTCAAGTAGCTACGACGGACTTCATATGCCGTACAGTCCCGAAGCTGAACAGGCATTGCTTGGTGCGATTATTCTTGAAAGCGATGTTTTTGATAAAGTAATTGAATACATCAAGTCCCCCGATTATTTTTATGTTTCACTGCATAAGCTGATTTTCAAGACGATGACCGAGATGGTCAACTTCGGCGGCAAAATCGACTTTGTCACATTGCTTGAAAAACTTAAGCAGACAGGTTCGTTTGACGAAACGACAGGCAAGACATATCTTTATGACCTTGTAAACAACTGTCCGTCAATATCCAATGCCGAGGCTTATGCGGAGGTTATAAGAGATAAATACAATATCCGCAGGCTTATTACCGCTGCAAGAGAAATCATTGATGACGCTACGGCAGGCACGGAAGATACATCTGTTATTATCGACTCTGCTGAGCAGAAAATCTTTGATATAAGACAGGGTAACGAGAAAAAGGGACTTGAGAGAATTAACTCTGTTATTATGCAGACTTTTGACAGACTTGACGCTCTCAACAGCACAACAGACGACAGTATGAAACCTGTTTCTACGGGTATCGGCGACCTTGACCGAGTAATTACGGGTCTTAACCGAAGCGACCTTATTTTGCTCGCCGCCCGTCCGGGTATGGGTAAAACGAGTTTTGCGCTGAATATTGCACGATATGTTGCCTGCACGGCTAAAAAAACGGTTGCTTTTTTCTCTTTGGAAATGTCAAAGGAACAGCTTGCCAGCCGTTTATTGTCGGCAGAGGCTCTTATTGAAGGTACAAAGCTGAGAATAGGTAAGCTAAACGATGAGGAATGGGACAGACTTATTCCGGCAAGCGATATTCTCGGCAAGTCGGAGCTTTATCTTGACGATTCACCGGGTATTACCATTACCGAAATGAAATCAAAGTTAAGACGAATGAGAAAACTTGACCTTGTAATTATTGACTACTTACAGCTTATGGGCAGCGGCAGAAGAATAGATAACCGAGTTCAGGAAATTTCTGAAATCACAAGAAATCTTAAAATTCTTGCAAAAGAAATGAATGTTCCCGTTATCACACTGTCACAGCTTTCCCGTGCAAGCGAACAGCGTACCGACCACAGACCGCAGCTTTCCGACTTGCGTGATTCGGGTTCTATCGAGCAGGATGCCGACATAGTACTTTTTCTTTACCGTGAGGGATATTACGATAAAAACGAGGACGATTCTCCGCAGGGTGCAGATCAAAATTCGGGTGAGTGTATTGTAGCCAAAAACCGTCACGGCGAGGCTCGTACGGTAAAAATGCATTGGCAGGGTGAGTTTATGAGATTTACAGGTACGGAGGACAGAAGTGAGTAATCCTTTTTTGACGGCTGTAAATAAATATAAGCTGATTGAAAAAAATGATTCCGTTGCCGTTGCGCTTTCGGGCGGAGCAGATTCTGTTTCACTTCTTCATATGCTTTGTTCTGTAAAAGAAAAATATAATCTTACATTATACGCAATCCATATTAATCATATGATACGGGGCGAAGAGGCAGAGCGAGATGAAGAATTTTGCAGAGAATTTTGTAAAAAACTTTCCGTCAAACTTTTTGTAAAAAAAATAAATGTTCCGTCAATAGCGGAGAAAGAAAAAATCAGTACGGAGCTTTGTGGAAGGAATGTCAGATATAAAGAATTTGACGAGCTTTCCAAAAAGCTTAACTGTAAAATCGCAACTGCACACACGCTTTCCGATAATGCGGAAACGCTGATGATTAACCTTGTAAGGGGCACATCGCTTAACGGACTTTGTGCAATTCCCGAAAGGCGAGATTATATAATCAGACCGCTGATTTTGTGCGACAGAGCGTACATTGAAAATTACTGCCATGAAAATTCACTTGATTATGTGACCGACAGCACAAACCTTACCGATGATTATACAAGAAACAAAATCCGTCATAATGTAATCACCGAGCTGAAAAAGATAAATCCGAGTTTTGAAGCTTCTTTAAAGCGACTGTGCGACGACGCAAAACTTTTGTCAGTTTATCTTGACAAACAGACAGATAAAGCGGTTGCCGACAGCAGACTTGCTTTCGGATATTCGGCAAAAAAGATTTGTGAGCAGGATAAAATCATACGGCAGAATGTAATCAAAAAAATTTGTGTTGAAAACGGAGCCGATATTCCCGAGCATATTCATATCGAACTTATTGATAATGCTCTTTTTAAAAGCGGTTGTGTTGATTTGTGCGGTAATTTCCGAGCTGTGGTAAAACAGGGAATACTGCGGATAGAAAATACCGATGCTATTAATAATTTCGGCGAAGAAATATTATTTGCCGATGTTATTAATAAAGAATTTACATTTGATAATATAAAATATTTTGTAAAAGAAATTACAGATTTTGACGATTTAACCGATAATCCGATTTATTTGTCCGAAAAAGAAACGAAAAATGCCGTGATACGCACACGCAGACAGGGCGATAAAATTTTTTTCAAGGACAGAAATATTACCAAGCCTTTAAGAAAGGCTATGAATGAATTTAAAATTCCGTCTGAATTGAGGGATAAACTTCCGCTTGTGGCAGTGAATAATGAAATATTGTGGTGTGAGGGGATGAATTCGGTTCAGACATCTTATAGTGCAGAAAAAAGAAAATTTATTATAATATGTGAACAAGGGAGGATTTTTTGTGCATAAGGACATCGAAAAAATACTTTACAGCGAGCAGGATATTAAAAATATTGTGAAAAGGCTTGCAAAAGAGATTGAAAAGGATTATAATGGCAAGGACTTTATAATGGTAGGCTTGCTTAAGGGCTGCGTATCGTTTATGGTTGATTTAATGAGGGAAGTAAACCTTGATTTCAGCATAGATTTTCTTGCTGTTTCAAGCTACGGCAACTCAACCGTAAGCTCGGGCAGAGTTAATATTCAGAAAGATATTTCAACTTCTGTTGACGGCAAGCATATTCTCATTGTTGAGGATATTGTGGACTCGGGCAGAACACTTGCTTTTATTTCACAGTATCTTTATGCAAAAAATGCTGCGTCTGTAAAGATTTGCACATTGTTCAACAAGCCTGACAGAAGAGTTACAGATATTGATGTTGTTTATGTCGGTTCTGTAATTCCCGACGCATTTATTGTAGGCTACGGACTTGACTATGCGGAGCGTTACAGAAATCTCCCTTATGTAGGCGTTCTTAAGGAGTCTGTTTATTCACAGGATACATAAAATTACGCTTTTAAATTCATAATATAAAAAGGAGTGATTCCTATTGGACAAAAAACTGCGTAACATAATTATTTATATCACTGTTGCGGTTATGGTTGTGCTCGGTGTGGCATTTTTGATGACCCAAAATTCATCTGAAAGTTACACAACCTCTCAACTGGTAAATCTTTTTAAAGAGGACAAGGTTCAGAGTTATACCGTCAACTACGGAACAGGTGCGATTGAAATTACACTTAAAGAGGGTGTAAAACTTAAACCCGCAAAGGACATCGCTACATCTGACAGCATTATTCAGGATACAACGGATGATAATATCACAGCTACAGATCCTGACGGAAAAAATGCCA
Organism: Ruminococcoides bili; assembly: GCF_040093295.1. Taxonomy (NCBI): domain Bacteria; kingdom Bacillati; phylum Bacillota; class Clostridia; order Eubacteriales; family Oscillospiraceae; genus Ruminococcoides; species Ruminococcoides bili. The sequence goes on along the minus strand of NZ_JBBNJY010000005.1, from coordinate 96,035 downwards.
AGAGCTCGGCAAAAAATGTTGTTGTAAGAGGTACTCTTGCCGATATTGAAAGATTTATTGACGATGTTTCCGTTTACACCGCATCGGCGGACGAAGCTGTTTCTTATGATTATATCAAAGGCAGTGACAACACACTTTTATATGAATTTTTGCCTATACTTGTAACGGGAATCCTCTTTGTAGTTGTATGGATATTCATTATGAAGAAAATGGGCGGCGGTCTTGGCGGAAAAGAAATGAACTTCGGCAAGGCTAAAATCAAAAATACAAATGACGAAAAGCGCAAAACCACATTTGAAGATGTTGCAGGCGCAGACGAAGAAAAGGAAGAGCTTGAAGAAATCGTTGAATTCCTTAAAGCTCCGGATAAGTATAATAAACTCGGCGCAAGAATCCCTAAGGGTGTACTCCTTGTAGGCCCTCCTGGTACAGGTAAAACATTGCTTGCAAGAGCAGTTGCAGGCGAGGCAGGCGTTCCGTTCTTCTCAATTTCAGGTTCCGACTTTGTAGAAATGTTTGTCGGCGTCGGTGCGTCAAGAGTTCGTGACCTCTTTGAACAGGCTAAGAAAAACTCACCGTGTATCATCTTCATTGATGAGATTGACGCTGTAGGTCGCCAGAGAGGCGCAGGTCTTGGCGGCGGTCACGATGAGCGTGAGCAGACACTTAACCAGTTGCTTGTAGAGATGGACGGCTTCGGAGCAAACGAGGGCGTTATCCTTATTGCCGCAACTAACAGACCTGATGTTCTCGATCCTGCTCTTATGCGTCCGGGCAGATTTGACAGACAGGTAATCGTAAGCTATCCTGACATCAACGGCAGAGAAGCAATCCTTAAGGTACATGCTCGCAAAAAGCCGCTTGCTCCCGATGTTAAGCTCAAGACCATTGCTAAAACAACAGCAGGATTTACAGGTGCAGACCTTGAAAACCTCCTTAACGAGGCAGCTTTGCTTGCTGCAAGAAAGAATAAAAAAGCCATTACTATGGAAGAAATCGAAGAGGCTACAATCAAGGTTGTAGTTGGTGCTGAGAAAAAGACAAGAGTTATGAGCGACAAGGAAAAGAAACTTACCGCTTATCACGAGGCAGGTCACGCAATCTGTTTCCACGAGCTTGCTACACAAGACCCTGTTCACGAGATTTCAATTATTCCGAGAGGTATGGCAGGCGGTTATACAATGCCGTTGCCGTCTGAAGATAAGTCTTACAACTCACGTACAGAAATGCTTGAAGACATCGTAGTATGTCTTGGCGGTAGAGTTGCGGAGGCAATCATTCTTGACGATATTTCAACCGGTGCGTCTAACGATATTGAAAAGGCTACAAAGACTGCCCGTGATATGGTTACAAAGTACGGTATGACTAAGGAACTCGGCTGTTTTTGTTACGGCAAAGACAACAGTGCCGTATTCCTTGGCAGAGATATGGGTCATACTCAAGATTATTCAGAGCAAACTGCCGCTAAGATTGACGAGCTTATTCTTGAGATTGTCAACAATGCTTACGACAGAGCAGAAACCATTTTGAAGGATAATATTGATAAACTTCATGAGGTTGCAGCTTACCTTATTAAGCATGAAAAAATGGGCGGCGAAGACTTTGAGGCTGTTATGAACGGCACTTATGTTGAGCCTGTTGAGGCAGAAGATGCCGAATCCGAAGAAGATAATGCAAATACTGCCGAAAACAAAGATAACGAATAATAATTTTTATAGCCTCTCTTTATGAGAGGCTATAATTGCTAAATAAAGGAAAAAGGGGAAAGAGATGGAACACGACAAAATTATAGTAAGAGGAGCTAAAGAGCATAATCTGAAAAATGTCAATGTTGAAATTCCGAGAAATAAACTTGTTGTAATAACAGGTCTTTCGGGTTCGGGCAAAAGCTCGCTTGCTTTTGATACCATCTACGCCGAGGGACAAAGACGATATGTAGAAAGCCTTTCTTCTTATGCAAGAATGTTTTTGGGACAAATGGACAAACCGAATGTAGAGAGCATTGAGGGATTGTCACCTGCTATTTCCATTGACCAAAAGACCACATCGAAAAATCCTCGTTCAACCGTCGGCACCGTAACCGAAATTTACGATTACCTGCGTTTGCTTTACGCAAGAGTAGGTGTTCCGCACTGCCCTGTTTGCGGCAGAGAAATCAGACAGCAGACGGTTGACCAGATAGTAGATAAAATTATGTCTTATGACGAGGGCACAAAAATTCAGATTTTGGCTCCTGTTGTGCGTGGCAGAAAAGGCGAGCATGTAAAGGTACTCGAAAGTGCAAGGAAATCGGGTTTTGCGAGAGTAAGAGCAGACGGAATTGTGTATGATTTGTCAGAGAAAATTCCGCTTGAGAAAAATAAAAAACATAATATAGAAGTAATTGTTGACCGACTTGTAGTAAAGCCTGAAATTACTTCAAGACTTTCCGACAGTATAGAAACCGCCTCTAAACTTTCAAACGGTATCATTCTTGTGAATATTGTCGGCGGAGAAGATGTAATGTTCTCACAGAAGTATTCATGCCCCGACCATGGTGTGAGTATTGAAGATTTATCGCCGAGAATGTTCTCTTTTAATAATCCGTTCGGTGCTTGCCCTAAATGTACGGGCTTGGGCGTATTTCTTAAGATTGACGAAAATAAAATTATTCCCGATATGAGTAAAAGTGTGCGACAGGGCGCTATAAAAGGAAGCGGCTGGGCAATGGAGGGCAGTTCCATTGCGGCTATGTACTTTGAGGCACTTGCCGAAAAATATAATTTTTCACTTGACGCACCGTTGTCGGAACTATCACCTGAAATTATCAAAATTTTGCTTTACGGTACAGGTGAGGAAACCTTGACTATTCACCGTAAATCTGTTTACGGCAGTGGCAGTTATGAGCAAAAATTTGAGGGTATTATAAATAATCTTGAAAGAAGATATAAAGATACATCAAGCAATTGGATTAAGGAAGAAATACAAAATTATATGTCTGAAATTCATTGTGACGAATGTAACGGCGACAGACTGTCAAAAGAGAGCCTTGCCGTAACGGTCGGCAGAATTAATATTGCGGATTTCTGTAAAAAATCCGTTGTATCTGCGCTTGAATTTCTTGATACAATTGAGTTTACCGAAAAAGAAAAGATTATTTCTGCCGAGATTGTAAAGGAAATCCGTGAACGACTTAACTTTTTACAGCGTGTCGGACTTGGCTATCTTACGCTTTCCCGTTCTGCAGGAACGCTTAGCGGCGGTGAAAGTCAGCGTATAAGACTTGCAACTCAAATCGGCAGCAGTCTTATGGGTGTGCTTTATATTCTTGACGAGCCGAGTATCGGTTTGCACCAGCGTGACAACGAAAAACTTTTGAGCACGCTTAAAAGACTTCGTGACTTGGGCAATACGGTTATTGTTGTTGAGCACGATGAGGATACTATGTACGCTGCCGACTGTATTGTCGATGTCGGACCCGGTGCAGGTGTGCACGGCGGAGAAATTGTGTGCGTAGGCGATGTTGATGAGATCAAGGCTTGCGAAAAATCAATTACAGGTCAGTATCTAAGCCACAAAAGAGTTATTCCTGTTCCCGAAAAACGCAGGGAGGGCAACGGAAAATTTATTGAAATTCTCGGTGCCGCCGAAAACAATCTTAAAAATGTAAATGTAAAGATTCCGCTCGGCAAACTTGTTTGCGTAACGGGCGTTTCGGGTTCGGGAAAAAGTTCACTGATTAATGAGATTTTATACAAAACTCTTGCCCGTGATTTAAACAAAGCCAAGATTATTCCGGGTAAAAACAAGGGCATAAAAGGCATTGAAAATCTTGATAAGGTAATCGACATCAACCAAAGCCCGATCGGAAGAACTCCACGCTCAAATCCTGCAACTTATACGGGTGTGTTTACCGACATAAGAGCACTTTTTGCCACAACTCAAGACGCTAAAATGAAAGGCTTTTCACAAAGCAGATTTTCTTTTAATGTAAAAGGAGGCAGATGTGAGGCGTGTCAGGGCGACGGTATTATAAAAATCGAAATGCATTTCCTGTCCGATGTTTATGTTCCTTGTGAGGTGTGTAAGGGCAAGAGATATAATCGTGAAACCCTTGAGGTGAAGTACAAAGGCAAGTCGATTAATGATGTTTTAGAGATGACTGCCGAAGAGGGAATGGAATTCTTTGCAAATATTCCAAGGATTTACCGTAAACTGAAAACGCTTTGTGAAGTGGGGCTTGGCTATATCAAAATCGGTCAGCCTGCTACTACACTTTCGGGTGGTGAGGCACAGCGTGTAAAACTCGCAACCGAGCTTGCAAAGCGACCGACGGGCAAGACGGTGTATATTCTTGATGAGCCGACTACGGGACTTCATATTGCCGATGTTCACAGACTTATTGATGTTCTTCAACAGCTGGTTGATACGGGAAATACGGTTGTGGTTATCGAGCATAACCTTGACCTTATAAAGACTGCCGACCATATTATTGACCTTGGACCCGAGGGCGGAGATATGGGCGGAACTGTAATTGCAGAGGGTACTCCCGAAGAAGTTGCAAAAAATGAAAATTCATTTACAGGTCAGTATTTAAAACCGTTTTTAAATATGAATTAAACAGCGTTGTGGGATAATTATGGTTTAACAAACTTTTATAATTGTTTTATGAATATTTCTATAAACCATAATTTACCCCAACTATTGAAAAACTTAATAAAAATTACTAAACAAAACGCAGGCTGATACTTAGAAATCAAAGTATTGCCTGCGTTTAATAAAAAAATTCTTGACATTTATTTGTTAGTATGCTATTATATTCAAGCTGATTTCAGCAAAATACAACATAATATGGTCTTATTGGAAACGCACATCCTCCGTGATGATAACGAACAACACATAAACAATGTTATCATGGGAGGACTTTATTATGCCAAAAAACAAACTTGAAGATGCAGTATTCACCGCCATTATGGCGACCGTTATGGTGTACGGAATGATTGTTTACAATGTTGCACTTAATACGGGCAAGGTTGACGGAACAACTTTTCTTGCGGCAACGCACGAACTGATTTTTATGGCTCCGATCGCTTTTATTCTTGAATTTTTTATAGTCGGCAAAATTGCCGCAAAGCTTGCGTTTACGGTAATGAAACCCACTGACAGACCGCAGTTTATTACATATGCAATTTCAATATGTATTTGCTGTATTATGTGTCCGATAATGAGCCTTATTGCAACCTGTTTGTTCAAAATACCGTCATTCGGTACATGGGTGCAGACATGGGCGCTTAATTTTCCGATGGCTATTTGTTATCAGATGTTTTATTGCGGCCCGTTTGTTCGTCTTATTTTCAGATTAATTTTCCGCAGAGGAAAAAACAAAGAAGAAAACAAGCAGATTTCTGCGGAAAAAGATTAATATATTTTAGTTACAAAAGATATACAGTTGATTTAATTTTCATTGTATATCTTTTTTATTTATTAGAATTTGTTGATGCTAAATTATCCTTTTATAAATTATCAAACAAACTTAGCTGTATATTCTGATTTTCATATTTATTTTCGTATTTGTGAAGGTATGAAAACACCCTGTCAATCCCAAACATAATGCCCTCATTTTGACAGACATTTTCAATCCTTTTCATAAGGTAATCGCTGTTCGGGCTTAAAACTTCATATGAATTTCCGTAGGTTCTCATATATCGTTCTTTCATACCGGGGAAAAATCTGTCGAGTTGACTGTAAAAATATTCTCTGTCGCCGTTTCGCAGTGTAACTCCTATGTTAAAGCAAATAATGCCCTTAACGCCCGATTTGACACAATAATCAAGCAAAGCGTCTATATTTTCTTTTGTGTCATTTATAAACGGTAAAAACGGAGAGAGCCATACAACAGTCGGAATTTTAGCCTTTTGAAATTCTTTCAGAGTATTTACTCTTTCTTCAGTTGTCGAAACATTGGGTTCAAGAATTTTACAAAGTTTTTCGTCGGCGGTTGTAAGAGTCATTTGCAGTACGGATTTGCTCTTTCGATTAATTTTTTCAAGAATATCAATATCACGCATAACGCTTGACGATTTAGTATGAACGGTAACTCCGAAAGAATATTTTTCTATAATTTCAAGGCATTTTCTCATAATTCTTAAATCTTTTTCAAGCGGAATGTATGGGTCGCTCATAGCGCCCGTACCAATCATACAAGGTTTTCTTTTAGACGATAAAGCCTTTTCCAGAAGTTCGGGTGCGTTTTCTTTTACTTCAATATCTTCAAATTTATGTTTCATCTGATAGCAGTCACTGCGTGAATCACAGTAAATACATCCGTGCAGACAACCTCTGTATATATTAATGCCGTTTGAGGCGGATAAAATTCCCTTTGCTTTGACTTTATGCATAAAATACCTCAATTTTCTTTTACTTCAACAAACCATTTATTTTCTTCGAGGAAAATATATCTTTCTTTTCCTAAAATTCTGCAGGTATATCGAATACCGCAACCGCCTGCTTTTAAAGATGTGGCATAGCGTACATCTGTTATGCGGTCGATGGAATAGCGTTTGTTGTCATCCCAGAAAATATAATTCGGTACGAGGCTGCCGTCACAGTCAAATGTTGCAGTAACCTTAACATATTTCTTAAACATAATAGCCTCCGATAAGCGTTAGTTCACAGATAACCGACAGGGTGAATTGTGTGTTCGTCTTTTGGATTAAAGGCAGACAGCCCTCTGTCGGTTAAAAGTGATGCGGGACGAATGATATAATTGCCAAAGCGTTGCTTTAATTTATCCAAGGTTTTATCAAGCTTTTCTTCTGCGATTATTTTTCTTTCGTCCGAAAAAATATCCATTTGTCTGGGAATGTTATTGTGTGCAAAATCCGTAACTGATACGCCGATGCTTCTTAGAGGTGATTTATTGTCAAAATTCTCTTTGAACAGTGACATAGCGGCTTTTGTAATGTCGCTTGTCAGGGAAGTGTAGGTATTTAAAGTATGTTGCCTTGTAATTGTGGAAAGCCCCGTGTCACGCATACTCACACACACAGTTTTGCCCACAAATCCTTGTTCACGCATTCGTCTGCATACGCTGTCACAAAGGACATAGGCTATAACCTTGATGTCGTCAAGATTTTTTAAATCACGCACCGCCGTGGTTGAATTTCCGATAGATTTTACCTCTGAATATTCACCGATTCGAGCAACGGGTGAGGAATCATATCCGTTTGCAAAGCCGTAAATCAGGTCGCCCCATTTGCCGAGGTGAGTCCTCAACAGACCGATCGGAGCATTTGCAATGTCGCCTATGGTGTATATTCCTATCTGTTCAAGTTTTTTTCGTGTAGCACCGCCTACATACAGCAAATCGCCGGCAGGTGAATTCCATACAAGCGTCTTGTAGTTATCCCGTGTAATGCAGGTGATTGCGTCAGGCTTTTTGTAATCACTGCCGAATTTGGCAAAAATCTTGTTAAAGCTGACGCCTATGCTTACCGTGATACCGATTTCGTCCTTTATACGCTGTGAAATCTCCTCGGCAATGGTGAGTGCGTCATTTTTATAGTCTTCTGAAATGTCAAGCCACGCTTCATCAAGACCGAAAGGTTCGACCATATCGGTGTAATCGGAGTAAATTCGGCGTACCTTGTCGGAAAACTTCTTGTAAACATCAAGTCTTGCGGGAACAGTCAGAAGTTGAGGGCATTTTTTCTTTGCCTGCCATATAGCTTCTCCTGTTTTTATATTGTACTTTTTTGCCTCTTCGTTTTTCGCAAGGATAATTCCGTGTCTGTTCTCGGCGTCACCGCTCACCGCAACGGGTAAATCTCTTATATTCGGATTTAAAAGACATTCCACGCTTGCATAAAAACAGTTGCAGTCGCTGTGCAGAATAGCACGGTCATTTTTATATAGCTTTGAATTTACTGTGTCACAAATTTTCATACAAAATCATCTCGAACAAATGTTTTATTAAATTATAGAACAGATGTTCTTAAAAGTCAAGAGGTAATTTAAAATTTCTAAATGATTACATTTTGTAACCGTTTGTAACTTTTGTAAAGAATATCTCTTAAATATATGTTTTTATGTATTTAACATCTTTCAACATTCCAAAAAGGAATATTAACATAACTCACATTTTTCCACATATGAACTAAAAATCTAATAATCTGTGAATTATCGACAATATAAATTAACTTTATTTGTTAGTATTCGCTAAATATTATGCTGTTGCAATTGAAATTTCAAAAAAATTTCAATTTTTTAAAAATATTTACAAAAAAGTCTTGTTTTTTTTCTGATAAAGTAATATAATAAGTCTACAATGTTTTTAAAGAATTTTAAAAAAGAAATATAAATTTTGGGGAGAGAGAAAAATGAGACTTCGTAAACAGGATTTGGGCGACAGAAACTTGATTGGACACAGAGTTGAGAGCGTTCGTAAGCAAAAGGGAATGAAACAAAAAGAACTCCTTGCTCAGCTTCAGGTAAGCGGAGTAGATATGAACGCATCGGGTCTTTCTAAGCTCGAGGGACAGATCAGATTTGTAACAGATGTTGAGCTTGTTGCGCTTGCAGACATTCTTGAGGTATCTGTCGATTATCTTCTTGGCAGAGATGAGAAGATTAAAAATTAATTTTGCTTGATTGTTTTTATTATATTATTTCCTACCATTAAAACAGGTGACTTTACAAAAGTAAGGTCACCTGTTCGCTTTGTACGGTTGCTTGCGAAATGAGAAATTCGGACTTTAAAAAGTTTACTTTTTCTCTTGCTGTATTACATCGCATATTCTCTTTATACCTGCGTCTATTTTGTCAACGGAAATACCCGAAAAACTTAGGTTCAGTGCATTGATTTCTGCTTTTTCGGGCATTACCGCAATGTTGTTTTCGTCAAGTTTTTTTCGTATTTCGTTATAATCGGAAATTCCTTTTATTTTTACCGAAATATAAAGCGAGGTTTCGTTGAATATTATCTGTGTGTCGCTGCCAAAATACTTATATACGCAGTCTGTTATTTGTTTGCTTTTTTCAAGATAAACTCGCCTTGCTTTTCTTAAATGAGCGTCAAGTCTGCGGTTTTCAAGATATTTTGCAAGTGCATTCTGCTCGGTTTTTGAGGCGGTCTGATTTATGTACGGGCTGATTTGTCGGTATTTTTTCAGCAGCTTGTCGGGCAGTACCATATAGCTGATTCTGACCGATGGCAAAAGAATTTTTGAAAATGAGCCGAGATATACCGTGTTTTCAATGTCGTAATTCTGTACGCACGGCATAGGGTGTGTACTGTATCTGAGCTCGCCGTTATAATCGTCCTCAATGATAATGCAATCGTTTTCTTTTGCCCACTTAATAAGCTCAAGTCTGCGGCTTACGGGCATACTCATACCGTTTTCCGCAATAAAATTCGGATTTATAAGCACCATATCGGGCTTTATTTTTTCGAGAGATGATATGGTAATTCCCTTGCTGTCCGTATCAAAATACTTTATATCAAGTCCTAAGGTTTTAAAAATAAATTCCGCCTGAATGTAGCTTGATTTTGCCATTGCAACGGTTTTGTTCGTGCCCACAAGAGAACACAAAAGGTAGAGCAAAAGCTGTGTTCCTGCGCCCACAACAATGTTTTCGGCACTTGTATTTACGCTCCGCACTCCGAGGCTGTATTTTTGCAGTGCATTTCTAAGCACGGTTTCGCCCTGCGGTTCGCCGTATGACATAAGCATATATCCCGTGTTTATTACCTCTTTGACATACTTTTTCCATTCGTCGATATTAATGATTTTATCGTCAATGCTTTTGCCGCTGAAATCGTAGTCATATCTTTTAATGTGTGTAATTGCGGAGCTGTGCGTATTTTCGCTTTTCTTTGGGGCGTTTTCAAACTGTGCCTCAACATAATATCCGCTTTGCGGCTTGTTTTTGATGTACCCCTCAACGCATAGTTGTTCGTAAGCTGCGGATACAGTGGTTTTTGATACCTCAAGTCCGCTTGAAAGCTGGCGCACTGACGGCAGCTTTGTATTCTTTACAAGACTTCCGTTTTCCACGGAACGCCTTATTGAAGCGTAAATCTGCATATAAAGCGGAGCAGAAGAAGCTTTGTCAATAATTATAAAGTCATAGAGCATATTATCACCCTTAGATATTTTAGCATTTAACTTGTTTTTAAGCAATACGCAAAATAAAAAACGAGAGTAAGACAAATCCTACTCCCGTAAATTTAATTGTATGTGACAGAGTATTAGAGCGACGCACCGAAATCGCTTACTAAAATCTGACCTGTAAGTGCCTTTGAATTATCGGATGCGAAAAATTCTATAATATTTGCAACATCTTCTGCCATACAAGGCTTTATCTTTAAGTCAGCGTGTTTGCTCATTGCACCAAACATTTTCATATCAAGATTTTCAGGCTTCATATTCATAGTCATAGGTGTAACTATTGTACCCGGACAAATTGCATTACAGCGAATGTATTTGTCGGCAAGAAGTAAAGCGGTATGCTTTGTAATACCGATGATTGCGGATTTGGTGGAAACATAAGCAGCGCCGCCACCGCCGTTTACTCCCGCAACAGAAGCAACATTTACGATAGACGAACCCTCTTGCATATATTCAAGAGCCGCACGAATACACTGCATTGTACCGACCTGATTAATTGAAATCAATTTTTGAATTTCAACATCGTCAAACTTATCGATAGGGGCAAGACCGGTGTCGAGAACACCCGCATTGTTTACCAAAATATCAATACCGCCGAATTTATCTACGGTTGCTTTCATAAGATTTTTGCAATCTTCATCTTTTGAAATGTCGGTCAAAACGGTAAGCACATTACCGCCTTCTGCTTTGATTTTAGATGCAACCTCATCAAGAGCCGCCTGACGGCGTGCACTGATTACAACATTTGCTCCGCTTTTTGCAAAGAGCATAGCCGTTGCGGCACCTACTCCTGAATTACCGCCTGTAATTACAGCGGTTTTTCCTTTTAAATTATACATAAATCCTCCTTTTGCGTACTGTATCTGTAAAAATAATTGTATCATATGTACTTGTTTAAATCAAGTTTTTAAAGTCGAAAAGCATTTGCGAAAATTTATATTGCAATATGCTGTTTACGGTTGAATTTTCTGTTATAACAAGGTATAATTAAATATGTATGTAATTCTTACTTTATAAAAAGGGGATAGTTCTATGAACAACTTAGCAGATAAGTTTTTTGAAAGTATAAAGGGTAAAAAAGTCGGTTTTATCGGTATCGGCACAAGTAACTTGCCTTTGATAAAACTGTTTTCGGATAAAGGCGCAGTAGTTTCTGCATATGACAAAAAAGATTTTGAATCACTCGGCGAAAATGCCGTAAAAGCCAAAGAATACGGCGCAGAGCTTGTTTTGGGCGAGGATTACCTCTCAAAACTTGACGGCGACATTATTTTCCGCAGTCCGGGCACACCGTTTTACAGACCTGAACTTGTTGCATTAAGAGAAAAAGGCGTTGTGCTCACTTCCGAGATGGAAGTGTTCTTTGACCTCTGCCCATGTAAAATCATTGCAATTACAGGTTCCGACGGCAAAACCACAACCACAACAATTATCTCCGAATTTTTGAAAGCAAGCGGTGTGAATGTACACCTCGGCGGCAACATCGGCAAGCCTTTGCTCCCTGAAATCGAGAGCATTAAAGAGGACGATGTGGCAGTGGTTGAGCTTTCAAGTTTTCAGCTTATTTCAATGAGAAAAAGTCCTGATGTTGCAGTGGTTACAAACCTTGCGCCTAACCACCTCGACATACATAAGGATATGCAGGAGTATGTGGATTCAAAGAAAAACATCGTACTTCACCAGAATGCTTTTTCAAAGGCGGTGCTTAACCTTGACAATGAAATTGCAAATTCTTTCTCTGACAGCGTTCGTGGTCAGCTTGCAAAATTCAGTGTAAAAGAAAGCCTTGCAAACGGCGCTTATCTTGACGGTACAACTGTTTGCTACAGCGACTACGGCAAGGTTACAAAGATTATGGACATCAAGGATATTAAAATTCCGGGTATGCACAATGTTGAAAACTATCTTGCCGCTATTTCCGCTGTATGGGGAATGGTTGATATTGAAACTATTAAGGCTGTTGCAAAGACTTTCGGCGGTGTTGAACACAGAGCGGAGTTTGTAAGGGAGTACAACGGAGTTAAGTATTACAACGATTCCATTGCATCAAGCCCTACAAGAACAGCACTCGGCACGCTCTCGCTCTATGATGAAAAAATCATCATCATTGCAGGCGGTTACGACAAGCATATTCCTTATGAGCCACTCGGCCCTGTAATCAACGATAAGGTTAAGGTTCTCATTCTTCTCGGCGATACTGCTCCGAAGATTGAAAAAGCCGTTGTTGAGGCTGAAAACTACAACGAAAATGAAATTACAATCATAAATGTTACAAATATGGAAGAGGCAGTTGAGGCTGCCGTAAACCACGCCGAAAAAGGCGACATAGTTTCGCTTTCTCCGGCAAGCGCAAGTTTTGGTTTGTACAAGAATTTTGAGGAAAGAGGAAATCATTTCAAGGCTATTGTAAACGCTTTGAAATAATGTGAATATGAAACAGCTTTTATTTGATTTATGCCGCATAGGCGGAGTATCGGGCAGTGAAGAGCCAATCGCAAAGTTCTGTGCCGAAAAACTCTCTGCCTTTGCAGATACAACTATAGATAAAAACGGAAATGTAATCGCTACACTCGGCAATGCAAATGCAGACAAAACGATTTTGCTTGACGCTCACCTTGACAGAATAGGCTTTATGGTTACTTCAATTAATGAAAACGGTTTTGTTAAGGTTGCCTCCTGCGGCGGAATTGATGTAAGGGTATTGTCAGACGCTGTACTTGTATCTTGTTCGGACGAGCCTGTTAAAGGAGTGGTATGTTGTATGCCTCCGCACCTGTCTGACGGCGGAGAAGATAAAGCAACTCCTATTGACAAGGTATGGATTGACTTCGGTTTACCTTATGAAAAGGTAGCCGAGAAAATCAAAATCGGTGATGTTCTTACATTTTACGGCGAACCGAAGGAACTTATGAATAACAGAATTACCGCTCCCGCACTTGATGACAGATGCGGTATTGCCGCTCTTATCAGATGCGCCGAGCTTATCGGTAAAAAAGAACTTTCGTACAAGGTTGTTATTCTTTTGAGCGTTCAGGAGGAAACTTACGGAACAGGTGCGAAAACAGGTGCTTACCGGATTAATGCCGACGAGGCAATTGCCGTTGATGTCAGCTTTGCATCTCAGCCTGATGTAAGCGGTCAGTATGCAGGCATTGAACTTGCAAAAGGTCCGATGATTTGCATTTCTCCGATTCTTAGCAAGGCTATGAGCGATAAACTCATTTCTGTCGCTAAGGAAAATAACATTCCTTTTCAATATGAGCCTATTTCGGGTACAACGGGCACAAATGCTGACCATATTTCTGTTACAAAAAGCGGTGTTGCTTCTGCCGTTGTTTCGATTCCGCAAAGATATATGCATACTCCGATTGAAGTTATTGATATTTCTGATGTGGAAAATACGGCAGCTCTGCTTGCTGAATATATTATCGGCGGAGGTGCTTTTAATGACTGATTTTAAATTGCTTGAAAAACTCTGCACTGTCGAAGGTATTTCGGGTGACGAGGGCAGTGTAAGAGAAATTATTATAAATGAAATAAAGCCGTTTGCCGATGAAATCAAAACGGATAACCTCGGCAATATCATTGTGTTTAAAAAAGGCAAAAACCGAGCAAAGGCAAAACTTATGCTTTCGGCTCATATGGACGAAGTGGGCTTTATGGTAACGGATATTACTTCTGACGGTTATCTTAAATTTGATGAAGTCGGCGGTCTTGACAGACGGGTTGTGCTCGGCAAAACTGTAACCGTAGGCAAAAATAAGGTAAACGGTGTAATCGGTGTAAAGCCTATTCATTTAAGCAAATCAGATGAAAGAACCGCTGTGCCGAAGTACGGCGAAATGTACATTGATATTGGTGCAACAAGCAAAGATGATGCGCTAAGCGTTGTAAGCTATGGCGACAGTGTGAATTTTAATTCTATATACGAAAATAACGGCTATACAATCAAATCAAAGGCTATTGACGACCGTTTTGGCTGTCTTGCGCTTATTGAGCTTATAAAAAGCGAACTTGAGTATGATATGCACTTTGTGTTTGCCGTACAGGAAGAAGTCGGACTGCGTGGTGCAAAGGTTGCAGCGTACAGCGTAGACCCTGAATTTGCCATTGTTGTGGAAACCACAACCGCAGCGGATATTGCAGGTGTTGAAGAAACAAGACAGGTGTGCAATCTCGGCGACGGTGCGGTTATTTCTGTAATGGACAGACGCACAATTTACGATAAAAGAATGTCTGAAATGGCTTTTGAATGTGCCGAGAAAACGGGTGCAAAGGCTCAATATAAAAGAGCGATTGCAGGCGGTAACGATTCGGGCGTAATTCACCAGAGCAGAGGCGGAGTAAAAACCCTTGCAATTTCACTTCCTTGCAGATATTTGCATAGCAGCGTTACAGTTGCGAATGTAAGCGACTGCGATGATATTATAAAAATTGTGTCGGCACTTGCAAATAAGATTGCAGGCGGAGAATATTAAACGAAAGGATTATGACAGATGATATTGACTGCCGATAATTGCGATAAATTTATCAGCACAATAGAAAGCCTTGACGGACTTGATCCTTTTGCCTGCCGCATAATTTCGCTTTGTACAAGTTACAATCCGCATCTTCCGTTTGTGGATTATTGGACTGTTTTTGATGACGAAAGCAACACTGCAACGGGAGCAATCGCACGAAACGGCACGGATTTTATTCTTTTTCTGACCGATAAAACGGATATAGACGAAGTATCGACTTTTATGCGTGTGGCAGGTGCAGCTTCGGTAATTTGCAGTAATAAATACAGCCTTGATTTGTTCGGATACGAAAAATCGCAAGGTCCTATACTTGTACGCAAAGAAGAATTATCTGAAAGCGATAACTTAAGAATAGACACACCGCAGATAAAAGAGGCTTACGAGCTTATTGCAAAGGCGGCGGATAAATATTTTACTCCGCCGAAATTTGAGGATTTTTATGTGGATATAAACCACAAACTGCGCCACGGCACAATGCGGCTTCTCGGGTTGTATGACGGAAACGACCTTGCGGCTGTTGCAATGACTGTTGCGGAAAGCAGGCAGGGCGCTGTAATCGGTGCGGTTGCGTGTTTGCCGAAATTCCGTAACAAAGGTTACGGTACATACATAGTAAATCACCTTACAAATATTCTTGTAAAAGAGGGCAGAAGTGTGTTTGTACACAGGGCGGAGAATGCAAACAAGGCATTTTACGATAATTTAAAATTCAACTGCTTTGACAGCTGGTGTGAATACCATTTTAAAGGATGATAAATTTTGAGTTTTTTTGATATAGACAACAGAATAATCGAGGCCTCGCAAAAGGCTATGGAGCTTTGCAAAAGCAAGCTTGATGAAATTAACGATATTCAGGAATACAATCAGCAAAAGATGATAAAAGCCTTTCAGGAGGCAGGGGTAAGAGAAAGTCATTTTTCGGGTTCAACAGGCTATGGCTATGACGATTTCGGCAGAGATGCTCTCGACCGTGTGTATGCCTATGCTTTTGACGCCGAGGACGCACTTGTAAGACATAACTTTGCAAGCGGCACACATACTCTTACGGTTGCTCTTTTTGGTATTTTAAGACCGAACGATACCATGCTTTCCGTAACAGGTATGCCGTATGATACAATCCGCTCGGCAATCGGACTTGAGGGCAATTATCCCGGGTCGCTAAAAGATTTTGGCATTAACTTTGAAATGGTTGATTTAAAGGCTGACGGCACTGTTGATTATGAGGCAGTCGAGCAGAGAATCAGAGAAGAAAAGCCGAAAATGGTTTATATTCAGCGCTCAAGAGGATACAGCATAAGACCTTCGCTTACATACAGAGAAATCAAAAAACTTTGTGAAATTTCCAAAAAAGCGTCACCAAAGTCAATTATTATGCTCGATAACTGCTATGGCGAGTTTGTTGAAAAGGTTACTCCAATGTCTGTCGGCGTTGATATTATGGCAGGTTCGCTCATTAAGAATGCAGGCGGCGGCATTGCTCCTACGGGAGGATATATCGCAGGTAAAAAAGAACTTGTCGAGATGTGCGCATACAGACTTACAACTCCGGGTACGGGTAAGGAAATCGGCGCAACGCTCGGCAACAACCGTGAACTCTTTATGGGTGCGTACCACGCTCCGTTTGTGTCTTGCGAGGCATTAAAGACGGCAGTGTTTGCATCGGCTCTTTTTGAAATTCTCGGTTATGATACAACCCCTAAATACAGTGAAAACAGGGGAGATATTATTCAGCTTATAATGCTCGGAAACGAAGAAAAGCTTTGCAGTTTCTGCGAGGGAATACAGAGCGGCTCTGCCGTAGACAGCTTTGTAAAGCCCGAACCGTCGGATATGCCGGGTTATGAAAGTCAGGTAATTATGGCGGCGGGTGCATTTACACTCGGCTCGTCAATCGAACTTTCCGCAGACGCACCGTTAAGAGAACCGTACGCAGTATGGATGCAGGGCGGACTTAATTTCTGTTCGGGCAAACTCGGCGTAATGCTTGCGGCGGATAAGATATTAAAGAAAAGCGAAGAAAACTAACTAACACACTGTCTGTATTCACACGAATATGGGCAGTTTTTCTTTTAAATAACACATAAATTCCGACTTTGCATAATATACCATTGTAGAGAATAATTATTGTGCGGGTGTTAAAAATGAAAAAATCAGAGCTAAAAGCCTTTGGCATAATTGGTGGAGATAAACGGCAGCTTTTTCTTGCAAAGTCAATATCAGACTGTTGTTACGATGTAATTCTCGGCGGTTTTGATAAGCTGAAAAGCCTCGGTGCGATTGAAATATCCGACATAAAAACCGCAATTTCAAAATCAGATGCAATAATTTTCCCTTTGCCGTCAATTTGTGCGGACGGTACGGTAAACACACCGTTTTCGGACAACAAAACAAGGCTTGACGAAGAAATGATTTCTCTTTTAAAAGAAAAGCCGATATTTGTTGCAATGAAAAATAAATTTTTAAAAGCATATCCGCAGCTTGCAGACTGCGAGGTTTACGATTATTCGGCAAAAGAGGAATTTGCGGTTGCCAATGCGTTGCTCACCGCCGAGGGAGCGGTTGAAATTGCGATGAATGAGTACGAGGGTACGATTTTTGACAGCAAATGCCTTGTTTGCGGATTTGGCAGAATAGGAAAAATGCTTGCAAAAATGCTGAAATCTCTTAATGCACAGGTCACGGTAAGCGCAAGAAACGAGGTTGATTTTGCGTATATAGAGGCACTCGGCTGCAAACACATCAACACAAATGCTCTCAAAAGCGTAAAGGGATACGACCTTGTTTTCAACACAATTCCCGTTATGATTTTTGACAGCGACTTGCTTATGAACACAGACCGCAACACCATTATAATAGACCTTGCCTCACTTCCGGGAGGAGTGGATTTTGAGGCGGCACGCAGGTACAAAACCGATGCCGTTCGTGCCTTGTCATTGCCCGGCAGAACCGCACCAAAGGCAGCGGGAGAAATTATCAGAAAAACGATTTTTAACATAATCAAGGAGGTTTACAGGTGACAAAAGCAACCATAGGCTATGCAATGTGCGGTTCCTTTTGCACCTTTTCACAAGCCTTTGAACAAATGCAGAAGCTTGTTGATTCAGGCTACAGGGTACTTCCGATAATGTCAGGTAACGCCTACTCAACAGATACTCGATTTGGCAAGGCAGAGGAAATGGTTAAAACTTGCGAGGATATAACAGGAGAAAAGGTACTTCACACCTCGGTGCAGACAGAGCCGATAGGACCGAAAAAAATGTGCGATTTACTTCTGATAGCACCTTGCACAGGCAACACACTTGCAAAGCTGTCGCTCGGCGTAACCGACACCTCGGTAACAATGGCGGCAAAATCACATCTGCGTATTCTGCGGCCTGTACTTTTGTGCGTTGCAACAAACGACGCACTCGGAGCGTCTGCGCAGAACATAGGCAGACTTATGAACACAAAGAACATTTATTTTGTCCCGATGCGGCAGGATAATTGCATTAAAAAGCCAAATTCACTTGTGGCTGATTTTTCTAAAATAGAAGAATGTGTAGAGCTTGCACTGCAAGGCAAACAACATCAGCCGATATTTATATGATATAAAACGACAGTTCCGATTTCTGAATAAGTCAGTCAAAAACAGAAAATATACAAAACGCCCCTTTACGGTATAATGCAATCAAAATTACCATAAAGGGGATTTTTATGGCAAAAAAGTGTTTTTTATAAATAATTGACACGATTGCCGATATATTCTAAAGACAGAAAAGAAGAGAATGACTTATGAAAAAGATAATTTTTGATAATATTATAAAATATATTGACAAATACCGCAAAATACAGTAAAATTTAGATAAAAATAACAGCAAATCTTTCAAAATTTTTTGCTATTATTGAGAATTATTTTCTTTTTTATCTGTTAAGCTGAGTATATAATCGATGCTGGTTTCAAAATGCTTTGCAAGGGCGATTAGTATAGATGTAGGTATATCACGCTGACCGAGTTCGTAATTACTATATACTTGCTTAGAACAGTGAAGAATAGCACTCATTTGTTTTTGAGTCAAATCGGCGTCTTCACGCAATTCTCGTATGCGTCTATACATAATTGTATCACTTCTGTTTTAGTATAGCATACCGCACATTGTTGTATTAATAATTACTGCAAAATGCAGTAATTATACAGGCTTTAGCAAAAAATTTTTACAAAGGAGAGATTGTAATGAAAAAAGCAAAAAGATTAACAGCAGTAATACTGTCTGCACTTATAATGACAAGTGCATTTTCGGCTTTATCAGTAAGTGCGGCTACTGTTGACAGCAATGCACCTGTTGTTTCGACAGATGATAATTTAGTAAGTGGAGATTTTAAATACTCTGTTCTTGATGACGGTACAGTTGAAATTGCTGGGTATGTAGGTAGTGATACTGATATAACCATTCCTGATACGATAGATGGCAGAGATGTCGCAAGTATAGGTGATGAATCATTTTCAGGTACGTATAGCTTTGACCGTGATGTTATAATAACCGTTAATCTTCCCACTACACTAAAAAATATTGGGAAAATGGCATTTTGGAATGATAATATAAAGGAAATAACTATTCCTAATGGCGTTGAAACAATCGGCGGCGGTGCTTTTGGCGGTACAGCTTTAGAAAAACTGTTTATACCAGAGAGCGTTAAGTACTGCGACCATTTATTCGATTTTAATATACTAAAAGAAATTACTGTTGACGAAAACAATAAAAATTATTACAGCAAAGATGGATGCTTATTTAGAAAATCAGATAATGTTCTCTTATTATATCCTTATGGTAATGAACGAACCGAATACACAATTCCTGACGGAACAACAGGGATAGATTATTATGCTTTTTTTAGAGGAACGGCAAAATTAAAGACATTGACTATACCGGGAAGTGTTAAAACCTTAAAAAAGTGGACAGCTGCTCACAGTAATCTTGATAAAGTTATTTTAAATGAAGGTGTGGAGTGTATTTTGAAATATGCCTTTGTAAATTGTAATTTTAAGGAAATATATATTCCTAAAAGCGTAACCACTATTGAAGAATTAGCTTTTGGATATGATAATATGGACAGCTTGAGTCCTCAAAAAATTGAAGGTTTTAAAATTTACGGCTACAATAATACTGCTGCCGAAAAATATGCTCTGGATAATGGATTTGAATTTATTGCATTGGATGATGAAGCCGTTACAGGCGACTCAAACCAAGACGGTATAGTAAATGTAAACGATGTTACATATTTGCAAAGACATCTTGCCGGCTGCTTAAATACAGATGGTTCTGCCCTTATTGATGAAACAAGCAAAGCATTATTTGACTGCTTGGATTTGAATAAGGACGGCAAGCTCACAGTTGCAGATGTAACCGAACTTCAGGTTTATATTTCAACAAAAGGCTAATTTATTTAATATTATTTTAAGGAGGAATTAACTTTGAAAAAAATATTATCAATATTACTTGCTGGAATAATTACTTTCAGTAGTATGTGGCTTATTCCTACATCAGTAAATGCCGCAGAAACTACAACGAATGTTCAAAGCAGCGGTGTTGAAAAAACCGGTGTACCATTATTTCAGGCAAATATTATAGCAAACGGTTATAACAATGATGGAGATAGTTATTATAACTTATTAAAAAGTATGCAGGATCCGCTTTACTACACTCTAACGGAGCTTATGTTAGATGATGGTGTGCTTTGTTGGACTTCAAACTTTTGGAATGCTGCATTTAATTCTGATTTTCAAAGAAATCCATCATATTTTTATGAAGTTATGCTTATGGGCTTTTTAAAATATGATCAAAAGCAGTTAGATACTTCCGGAGTTTTGAACAGTCAGGAAATGAGTTTAGCTACATCAATATATGACAAGTTAGCTGATAAATATATTGATAAATTTGAAAATCCGTCATATAAGGATTTTTTAAAACAGCTAAAAGAAATACCAAAAGATGAGTATGAAAACATTATTTCAAATATTGATGACATAAAAATAAGTAAAGAGCTATTGGGTACATTGTCATCAGGCTGCTCAAATGCTGTTGAGTTAGTTGAAGTAGTTTCTGAATATCAAGTTTTGCTTAATGCAAAATCTGAGCGCATTGAGATGTTAAAATTGGCGAAATCAAAAGTTACAGACAATGAATACTTTACAAAGGCTGTTGATGATATAATAGCACATATGGAAGAAACATCAATAGATTATGTAAGCGGTAAATTAATGGAAAAAATCTGGAATAATTTTTTGGATACAGCCTGGGACTTAATTGTAAAAGACAGTCCGATTGCTCCGATATTAGCTGCGATAGATATTGAAAAAATGACATTGGATGTATTGTTTAACTCCAGCGAAACTGCCTCAAATAATTTCAAATTACTTGTATTGTATATAGTTGATACATATTTCAGAAGTGCATTAGATAAATCGTATAACGATTATAAAAGCAACGGAACCGTTGAAAATGCAGAAATTCTTATTCAGTGTTACAAAGCATACATAGAGTATCAGGTGTATGGATTGGATTATACAAAAACCTTTATTGACGGTATTGTTGACGGCGGACCGATTCATAGCATAGTTGAGCAGATATTTTTCAAGGAAAACATAGAAAATGCCGCCGAGCTTAATAATTTTTGCGACACTCAGATAAATAACAGAAAAAGACTTCTTGAATTATTAGAAAAATCAGCCGATAATTATTATAAATCTACCGGACTTGACGAGCTTGTTGATGCTATTCAATCAGGTGACTCGGAAGTAAATATCCCTGTTACGGGTATTTCCTTTAAAAATTCTGAAATTACTTTAAACAGTACAGAGGATATCTGTTTAATTAATGCTGATGTTTATCCTCAAAATGCTACCAATAAAAAAGTAGTGTACACAAGCTCTGACCCGTCTATACTCAGTGTTCCGTCCGACGGAGGCTTTGCCTCACAAAAGGGCAAAGGTACGGTTATTGTAACCGCAACAACAGAAGACGGCGGCTTTACCGCAACGCAGACGGTAAATGTTGGATATAACTTACCGTCTACTGTAATAGATAAAGGAAAATGTGGATATGATGCTTATTGGACTCTTTATAGCGACGGAAAATTATATATATCAGGTGAAGGCGACATAAAAGATTATAATTCATACCAATATTATAGTCCCTGGCCTTCATATACAGAAGATATAAAATGTGTAAAGATTTGCAGTGGCATTACAAGAATAGGTGAAAATACATTTTATCGTTGCACAAATCTTACAAATATAGCAATTCCTGATAGTGTTACAAGCATCGGAGCGGATGCTTTTTATGATTGTTCAAACCTGGAGAGTATAACAATTCCAAATAGTGTTATGAGTATCGAAGAGAATGCTTTTTGCCATACTCCTTGGTATAATAATCAGTCTGATGGTTTGGTGTATGCCGGTAAAGTATTATATAAGTACAAAGGATATATGCCAGATAATACTGATATAATTATTCCTGAAGGAATAATTTCCATTTCTAGTTGTGCTTTTGAGAATTGTTCAAATTTAACAAATATAACAATTCCTGACAGTGTTACAAGCATTGGTTATGGGACATTTGAAGATTGCACAAGTTTAACAAGCATAACAATTCCGGACGGTGTTACAATTATAGGTGAATGTGAGTTTAATGGATGCTCAAGTCTTAGAAACATAACAATTTCGGATAGCGTTACAATCATTGGTGATCTTGCATTTGCAGGTTGCGAAAGTTTATCGAATGTAAAAATCTCAAATAATATTACAGTTTTTCCTTTTTTCGCATTTTCAGGCTGTACAAGTTTAACAAGCATAACTATTCCGGATGGTGTTATTTGGTTTAATGATGATGCCTTTTCAGATTGTAGAAGTTTAACAAGTATAAACATCCCTGATAGTGTTAAGCATATAGGGGATGGAGTATTTAGAGGTTGTTCAAGTCTGAAAAGTATAGCAATACCGAAAAGCGTAGAATATATAGGATATAGGTCTTTAGGATATGTTAATGATAAATTAAAGGTCGAGAGTTTTAAAATTTACGGCTATAAAAATACTGCTGCAGAAGAATATGCTCTTAATAATGGATTTGAATTTATAAATCTTGCTGAGGAAAGAACATTAACCGACAAAGCTTCAAGCATATCAGTCAGCGGTGTGGTAAACAGTAATGCCGATTTAAATGTAAGCAAGCTTGAAAACACCTTTGAAAATTCTGTTGCAACATATGACATAACCCTGCAAAAGGACGGCATAGCTATACAGCCTGACGGAGCAATAACAATAAAAATTCCAAGTGATGTAAAAGATTGCAAGGTAATGTGGCTAAAGGATGACGGCACAGCCGAAGATATGAACGCAAAATATACAGACGGCTGTTATGTATTTACCACAGACCATTTAAGCGTTTATGCATTGGTACAGGATAAAACAATTCTCACAGGCGACGCAAACCAAGACGGTATTGTAAATGTAAACGATGTTACATACTTACAAATGCACATTGCAGGCAAAAAAAACACCGACGGTTCGTCACTTATTGACGAAACAAACAAGCAGTTGTTTGACTGCGTTGATATGAACAAAGACGGCAAACTCTCCGTTGCCGATGTAACTGCACTGCAGATTTATATATCACAGAATAATTAAACAACAACAAACCCTTTCTTGATAAGGCGGCAGGCACAGACTTGCCGCCTTTTGCTTTGTGTATGAAAAATTTGAATTTTGCGTAAATAAAAAAATAATTCCTATAAAATCACAAATAGTTTACGGTGAGGTATTGCTACATATGCTTTTTTGTGATAAAATGGTAAATAATACGAATTGCAAATAAATTATTGTGATATTTTTTATAAAAAAAGGAAACATTTTTATGAAGCTATGTACTAAATGCAAGCATTTGCACAATGATGAGGACGCAGTGTGCAGTAACTGTAATTCTCCTCTTGAGAGCATTACCGACGAGAATACTCCCGTATATCTCCTTTCTGCCGAGGGATTTGAGCTTGAGCGTGTTAAAACCGCACTTGAAGACAATTCTATCCCTTGTGACAGCGTTATTAAGGACAAACAGCTTAAAAAGCAGGAATTTATAAATAAAAATTCTGCCGAAAGCGATATTTTGGTTCCTTATGCCGCATATGAAAAAGCCTACGATATATGTATAGGAATCGGCGCAATTAAAGAAGATGATACTCAGGTTCTTGAAGATGCGGTTGAGCAAAAAGACAGTAACGAGCCTACTCTTGACGAAAAATTCGAGAAGATGAGCGGCGTTAAACGCACCACCATAAGAGTTCTTTCAGCCATTGCTTTTCTTGCGCTTGTTGCTCTTGCAGTGTACGGCACAGATTTTATAACGGGTTTTATAAAAGGTTTATTTGGTTAAATTAATTATTTTGGAGGAAAAACTATGAATATTGAAACAAAATGCGTGCAGGCAGGCTGGCAGCCGCACAAAGGCGAGCCGAGAGAATTGCCGATTTATCAGAGCACTACTTTTAAGTACGACACAAGCGAAGAAATGGGTAAACTCTTTGACCTTGAGGCAGAGGGATATTTTTACACAAGACTTCAAAACCCTACCAATGACAGCGTAGCCGCTAAAATCTGCGCTATGGAGGGCGGCGTGGCTGCAATGCTCACTTCAAGCGGTCAGGCTGCAAACTTCTTTGCTGTGTTTAATATCTGCGAGGCAGGCGACCATCTTATCGCCTCATCTTCAATTTACGGCGGTACATACAATCTCTTTGGTACTACCCTCAAGAAGATGGGCATTGAATGCACATTTGTAGACCAGGATCTCCCTGAAGAAGAACTTGCCAAGCTCTTTAAGCCAAACACTAAGGTTGTATTCGGCGAAACAATCACTAATCCGACTGTTTCTGTTTTTGATATTGAAAAATTTGCAAGACTTGCACATTCGCACGGTGTTCCGCTTATTGTAGACAACACATTTGCCACTCCCGTAAACTGCCGTCCGTTTGAGTTCGGTGCAGACATTGTTACTCACTCAACAACCAAGTATATGGACGGTCACGCAACAGCGGTTGGCGGCTGTATTGTTGACAGCGGTAATTTTGACTGGCTTGCTCATGCTGACAAATATCCGGGACTTACAACTCCCGATGATTCATACCACGGTATTGTTTATGCCGAGCGTTTCGGTAAGGCGGCTTACATCACAAAGGCTACTTCACAGCTTATGCGTGACCTCGGCGCTATTCAGTCACCGCAGCACGCTTATTACCTCAATATCGGTCTTGAGTCACTTCACCTTAGAATGAAAAAGCATTGCGAGAACGCACTTGCCGTTGCAAAATATCTTAAAAACAACGAAAATGTAGCGTGGGTTTGCTATCCTGACCTTGAAGACGACAAGTACCACGAGCTTGCTAAAAAGTATCTTCCGAACGGTTCTTGCGGTGTACTTGCTTTCGGTATCAAGGGCGGCAGAGAAGAATCAATAAAGTTTATGGATTCGCTTAAGTTTATCACAATCGTTACTCATGTTGCCGACGCAAGGTCATGTATTCTTCACCCCGCAAGCCACACACACCGCCAGATGACAGACGAACAGCTTATTGAGGCAGGAGTAGCTCCTGACCTTATCCGCCTTTCTGTAGGTATTGAAAATGCGGATGATATTATCGCAGACCTTGCACAGGCGTTTGAAAAAATTTAAAAATTATACTCGGGAGTTGATTTTATGTCAGCTTATGTTTCTGCTGTAATAGTTGCGGCGGGCGGCTCTGTAAGAATGGGAATTGCAGACAGCAAACAGTTTATTCCGCTTCTTGACAAGCCGGCTATTGAATATACTTTAAAAGCATTTCAGAAATGCTACCTTATAAAAGAAATTGTTATAGTTTGCCGTGAGCAGGATGTTGACCGCATTAACGAACTTGTAAATCAAAACGGATTTACAAAGGTCAGCAAAGTTGTGCTCGGCGGTTCTTCACGCTCCGCAAGCGTGCGCAACGGCATTAAGTCGGCGAATGAAAAGGCAAAATATTTTGCTATTCACGACGGCGCCCGTCCGCTTATTACTGTTGACGAAATCGAAAGAGTTGTTGAGGCGGCTTTTGAAACCGGTGCGGCAACCCTCGGAACATCCGTTACGGATACAATCAAAATCGTTGACGGATTTAATAAGATTGAGAGCACACCGCTCCGCTCACAGCTTAGAGCAGTGCAGACTCCGCAGGTTTTTGAAAGAGATTTGTATATGTTTGCTCTTGAAAATGCAGGAGAAAACAGCCTTGAATTTACCGACGACTGCGCTCTTATCGAAAATATGGGCGGCGAAGTTCTCGTTGTAAAGGGCAGTGAAGAAAATATTAAACTCACCACTCCCGTAGATGTAATTCTTGCGGAAAGCATACTTAAAAACCGCATTAAGAACGGTAATTTCTGAACGAAAGGATAACATATGAGGATTGGTCACGGTTACGATGTTCATAAATTTGCAGAAAACAGAAAACTCATTTTAGGCGGAACAGAAATTCCGTATGAGTTTGGCCTGCTCGGTCATTCCGATGCCGATGTGCTTGTTCACGCAGTAATGGACAGCTTGCTCGGCGCTGCGGCTCTCGGTGATATAGGCAAACATTTTCCCGATACCGACGAAAGGTACAAAGGCGCAGACAGCATCGCTTTGCTCAAAGAGGTTTGCAGAATCCTTGACGAAAACGGCTACAAAATCGGCAATATTGATTCTACGGTAATTGCCCAAAAGCCGAAGCTTAAGGATTATATCTATGCCATGAGAGAAAATATTGCGAATGCTTGCGGCATTGATATTTCGCAGGTAAGCGTAAAGGCAACCACAGAAGAAAAGCTCGGTTTTACAGGCAGGCTTGAGGGCATTTCCGCTCACGCTGTTTGTATTATTGAATAATGAATTAATTAAGGATATTGAGCATACATATTAAACTATGAATGTTTGTATCATACACAAAAATAATGGAGGCACACAAAAATGAAAAATTGTCCAAGATGTAACGCACAGATGGAAGACAACGCTGTTTTTTGCCAGAATTGCGGTTTTTCTGTTGCACAGCAGGCAGAACCACAGGCACAGCAGCCACAGTACAATCAGTATGCGGCAGCTCCCGCTCCTGTTGTAGATCAATATGACCATACAGCTGAATTTTCTGCCGAAGATGTTTCTGAAAACAAGCTTTTGGCAGCAGTGATTTATGTATCAAGCATACTCGGTATTATTGTTGCACTTATTGCACAGAGCTCAAGAAAGTCTAAGTATCTTGATTTCCATATCAAGCAGGGACTTAAATCATTTGTTGTAATGTTTTTCCTCGGCGTAATCGGAGCTGTTTTATCATGGACTTGTATTTTTGCGATTGCGGCAGCTGTTTGTGAGGTTATCGTTCTTGTTTGCAATTATATCTGTCTTTTCAAGTCACTTGCCAACAAGTCAATCGAAATTCCGATTATTCGCAGCCTCGGTTTTCTTAAATGATTTAACTTAAATCATACAAGCCACACCTCGTTCATATTATTGAACGAGGTGTTTTTATGATAAAAAAATTATCGTTGGCTTTGATTATTGCAATAATTTTTACGGCGATACCTGTATTTTCGGTTGATGTCAATGCTGTGACGGAAGAAACGATTACAGCGCCGTCGGCCGTGCTTATGGAAACTTCATCGGGCAAAATATTGTTTGAAAAAAATCCGCACGAACAGCGTCCCTGCGCATCCATTACAAAGGTTATGACAATGCTGCTTGTTTGCGAGGCAATCGACAACGGAAAATTGAGACTTGACGATACAATCACCGCCTCGGCGCACGCAGCGTCAATGGGCGGCAGCGACATATGGCTCGAAGAGGGCGAAACTATGAGCGCAGACGATATGATAAAAGCGACGGTTGTTGCATCGGCAAACGATGCGGCGGTTGCGCTTGCAGAGCATCTGTGCGGTAGCGAAGAAGTGTTTGTAGAGAAAATGAATGAAAAGGCAAGTCAGCTCGGAATGAAAGACACGGTATTTAAAAACTGCAACGGACTTGACGAGGACGGACACATTACCTCAGCTTATGATGTCGCGGTAATGTCGAGAGAACTTATGAGGCACGAAATGATTTTTGATTACACTTCAATATGGCTTGATAATCTTCGTGACGGAAAAACACAGATTGTAAATACAAATAAACTTCTGAAAACTTATAACGGCATAACGGGACTGAAAACAGGCACTACAAATGATGCCGGCTGTTGTATGTCGGCGTCGGCAAAAAGGGGAGATATGAGCCTTGTTGCGGTAGTTCTTGGCTGTAACTCGGGTAAAGAGCGTTTTTCGGACGCAGCGGCTTTGCTCGATTACGGTTTTGCAAACTTTTCGGTAACACAGTTGAAAGCACCCGAAGATTTACCGAAAACAATTAAGGTTGAAAACGGTATGCAGGGCAATATCGGTATCGGCTGTGATGTAAACGCAAGCATTGTGCTTGATAAAAACAGCAGTTCAAAGATAGTTTCAAAAATTGATTTGCCCGAAAGCATAGAAGCCCCCGTTGTGAGCGGACAAAAGCTTGGCACGGTTACATACAGCCTTGACGGCAATGCCGTAAAAAGCTTTGAAATTACCGCTTTGCAGGACGCAGAAAAGATTTCTTTTGCCTCAGTTTTCTCGGTTTTATTAAATTCTATAATTTCTTTATAAAATATACAAAATGACCTTGCAAAAAGTCGGGAATTATAGTATAATAAGACAGCAAAGATACTTGTTTCGGATTTTATGTTGCTTTTATCACCGTTTTTACGGTATATTACGCAGTATTATTCCGAAAGGGAATTTTGGGGGAATTAATAATGGCTACAAAACTTACAGACAAATATTTAAAAGGTTTCGTTAATGAACACGAGTATGAGGGTGTGGCTGCTGAAGTAAAGGCTGCTCACAAGGTGCTTCACGACGGTACAGGTCTTGGAAACGATTTCCTTGGCTGGCTTAATCTTCCTACAGATTATGACAAAGAGGAGTTTGCAAGAATTAAGGCTGCTGCCGAGAAGATTAAAAAAGATTCCGATGTATTTATCGTAATCGGTATCGGCGGTTCATACCTCGGTGCAAGAGCCGCAATTGAATTTCTTACTTCACAGAACTACAACCTTACTTGTAAGGATACACCGCAGATTTACTTTACAGGTAACTCAATCAGCTCATCTGCACTTGCAGAGATTATGGAGCTTTGCGAGGGTAAAGATGTATCTGTAAATATGATTTCAAAATCAGGTACTACAACCGAGCCTGCCATCGCATTCCGTGTATTCCGTGAAATGCTTGAGAAAAAGTATGGCAAAGAGGGTGCAAGAGAGCGTATTTACTGCACAACAGATAAGGCTAAGGGCACACTTAAGGCTCTTGCAGACGAAGAGGGTTACGAAACATTCGTAGTTCCTGATGATGTAGGCGGTCGTTTCTCTGTACTTACAGCAGTAGGTCTTCTTCCGATTGCTGTTTCAGGCGCTGACATTGACGCTCTTATGCAGGGTGCGGCAACTGCACAGAAAGAATTTGACAATGACGACCTCGCTACAAACGATTGCTACAAATATGCGGCACTCCGTAACATTCTTTACCGTAAGGGTAAAACAATGGAGGTTATGGTATCTTACGAGCCTGCTTACACAATGATGTCTGAATGGTTTAAGCAGCTTTTTGCAGAGAGTGAGGGCAAGGATAACAAGGGCATTTTCCCTGCAAGCGTTATCTTCTCAACAGATCTTCACTCACTCGGTCAGTACATTCAGGACGGCAGAAGAACTATGTTTGAAACTGTTGTTCTCTTTGATAAATGTAAAAAAGAAGTTACACTCGGCACAGATCCTACTAATGTTGATGGTCTTAACTTCCTTTCGGGAAAGACAATGGGATATGTAAATCAGAAAGCTTTTGAGGGTACGGTTCTTGCTCATAACGACGGCGGTGTACCTAACATCGTTCTCAATGTTCCTGAGATGAACGAATCAGAGCTTGGCTATCTCATCTATTTCTTTGAAAAGGCTTGTGCTATTTCCGGCTATATGCTTGGCGTAAATCCATTTAACCAACCCGGCGTAGAAAGCTACAAGAAGAATATGTTTGCTCTCCTTGGCAAACCGGGTTATGAGGATCAGAAGGCTGCTCTTGAGGCAAGACTCAAGTAATTTCTTTTGTAAATAAGTTTAATATTCTGGAGGAACTAATATGGTTACTTTACTTATCGGTAAAAAAGGAACAGGCAAAACAAAAAAACTTATCGCTCTTGCTAATGAGGCAGTTGCTGCTTCTGCAGGTAATGTTGTTGTAATCGAAAAGGGCGCAAAGCTTACTTACGATGTAACACACAAGGCAAGACTTATTGATACCGAGCAGTACCTCATTGAGGGTTACGATATGCTCTTCGGTTTTATCAGCGGTATCTGCGCAGGCAACTATGATGTTACAGACATTCTTGTTGACTCAACATTCAAGATTTGCCCTACAGGTGTTGACGGTGTAGAAACTTTCACAAAGAAGTTGCAAGAGCTTTCAGAGGCTTCATCGACAAACATCGTTCTTCTTATTTCAGCAGAGGAGTCAGAGCTTCCTGAATCTATCAACGCTGTTTGCCAGAAGGTATAATTAATTTCAAGTTTTAACGGACTGCTCTCTTTTGCAGGGCAGCCCGTTTTTTCTGCAATTTTGCGTTGCGGTAAGATTGATAAATTATGGTTTAGCTGAATACTTCATTAGATATTATAAGGTTGACCAAACTTTTATAATTAAGCAGTAAAATATTCTGCTAAAATCTGACTTTTTTCAACTTCCAAAACTTTTTCACTTGAAATTCACAAAAATTATATCTTGCTGTCAGTTTTAGTTTATATAATTTTACAGAAAAACTAAATGGGAAGGGAATAACGATGAATTTAAAAAAATTAATTTTAAAAGCGTCACTCGGCGATAAAAAATCACTTGATTTTATTGCCGAAAAATATCAGAATTATGTCTGCTTTTTCTGTTCAACTGTAATTTCAGACAGTCAAAAAGCTGAAAATGCATTTAAAAAATCTTTTAAGGCTGTTTTTTCTGCCATAGAAAAAAATCCTAAAGTCGATAACCTTGACGAAATTGTAACATACGAAACCGCAAGAGTTTGCAAAGGCTTTATTTCCGATGAAAAAAACTCTGACAATATTCCTGCAAAGTTACAGCCTTTTGCGGATAAAGACAAAATATCATCTGTATCTGCAATTACAGCCGAACAGAAAAAACTTTTTGTGAATGCTCTTAAAGCCGTAGGAGCAAATCAAAGAATCGCACTTGCTCTTAATTTATTATGCGATTATGACGCAAAGAAAATTGCCGATGTTTTAAAAATTTCTGAAGATAAAGTGCAAAATTCTCTTGATTACGGCAGAGAAAATGTAAAAAAACAGTTAAGACTGTCAAACGAAAATTTCAGTAAAAGAGATATTGTTTTCTTAATGACTGCATCATCGGATATAGTTAAAAGCGCTGCGGCACAGAAAAAACTTTCCGATACTGCCGATAAAGCAGTTGATGATATAGTGCTGTCTTTGACTAAACCGCAAAAATCGGATAAAAAGAAAGCGTGGATTGCAATTTCAGCCGTTGCTGTTTTTCTTATTGCTGTTATAGTTGTTTTTGCCGTAACTTCAAATAAAAATAACAGTACCCCATCAGCTACGGATGCTTCTGTAACTGTCGGAACAAATACATCTGCCACCATAGGTACCGATGAGGCAAAGGGCACTCATCACGCAGAAATTGATATTAAAGACTACGGTGTAATTAAGGTAGAGCTTAACGGCGATGTTGCACCTATTACTGTTGCTAACTTCATAAATCTTGCAAACAGCCATTTTTATGACGGTCTTACTTTCCACCGCATTATTGACGGCTTTATGATGCAGGGTGGTGACCCGTTAGGAAACGGTACAGGCGGTTCGGATAACACAATCAAGGGTGAATTTTCGCAGAACGGCGTAGAAAATAACCTTTCACATACAAGAGGTGCGATTTCTATGGCTCGTTCAACAGATATGGACAGCGCAAGTTCACAGTTCTTTATTGTTCAGTCAGACAGCACATATCTTGACGGTCAGTACGCTTGCTTCGGATATGTAACCGACGGTATGGATATTGTCGATAAAATCTGTAAAAATGCGGTAACAACCGACAGCAACGGTTCTGTAGACGCAGAAAATCAGCCTGTTATAAATTCAATTAAAATTACAGATTAAAACTAAACGGACTTGTTTTTTTCAAGTCCGTTTTTAGGTTATTGTCTTAGAGTTTATTTCAATGTTTGTGTAACTTTAATAAAAACATTACGATATAAAAAGGAGGTAAACGCTTGAAAATATTGGTAGATGCAGACGCTTGTCCCGTTGTAAAACAAGTTGAAAAGATTGCTAAAAAGCACAGAGTGCCTGTCATTTTGCTTTGTGATACAAACCACATTCTTTCATCAAATTACAGTGAAATTAAAGTAATCGGTGCAGGCGCCGACGCTGTTGACATTGCGCTTGCAAATCTTTGTCAAAGCGGAGATATTGCTGTTACGCAGGATTACGGAGTTGCGGCTCTTGTACTCGGCAAAGGCGGTTATGCAATTCATCAGTCGGGAAAAATATTTACAAACGAGAATATCGACGGACTTTTAATGGAGCGCCATATCAACAAAAAGGCAAGAATGTCATCTTCAAAAAATCATCTCAAAGGGCCTAAAAAGCGTACAAAAGAGGATGATTTAAGGTTTGAATCGGCATTTGAAAGTCTTTTATGCGGAATATTGTCACACGATTTAAAATAAAGAACGCAAAATAGAAAATATTGTCTTAATTTTCTTTACAAAACAGGCATTTTATAGTATTATTATAGTAATTATATTACACAGTGGGGTGTTAAGTTATGAAACCAAAATACAATAGAATTTTATTAAAACTTTCAGGCGAATCACTTGCAGGTGATCAGAAAACAGGTATCGACTTCGACAAAGTTGTTGAAATATGTAAACCAATCAAAAAGTGCGTAGACGCAGGCGTTCAGGTAGGTATCGTTGTTGGCGGCGGTAACTTCTGGAGAGGCAGAAGTTCAGGTGATATGGACAGAACAAGAGCAGACCATATGGGTATGCTTGCAACTGCAATCAACGCTCTCGGCGTAGCAGACGCACTTGAGCAGCTCGGCTGCGTAGTAAGAGTTCAGACCGCTATTTCAATGCGCCAGGTTGCAGAGCCTTACATTCGCAACAAGGCTATGTGCCATCTCCAATCAGGCAAGGTTGTAATCTTCGGTTGCGGTACAGGTAACCCGTTCTTCAGCACAGACACAGCTGCCGCTCTTCGTGCAAACGAGATTGAGGCTGACATTATGATGAAAGCTACAATGGTTGACGGCGTATATGACAGCGACCCTAAAACAAATCCAAACGCTAAGAAGTACGATGTTGTTTCTTTCCACGAGGTTCTCAACAAGGACCTTGCTGTAATGGACAGCACAGCAGCTTCACTTTGTAAGGACAACAAGCTCCCTGTTCTCGTTTTCAGCCTTGAAGACCCTGAGAATATTTATCGTGCGGTATGCGGTGAAAACATCGGTACTGTAGTTGATGCTATAGACTAATATTTTATGATGAATTAACGGAGGAAACATTATGCAAACACAGATTAAAAACGCTTCTGAATCAATGAAGAGAAGAGTATCTCATATGCAGCAGGAGTTTTCTGAAATCAGAGCCGGCAGAGCAAACCCCGGTGTACTCGATAAGGTAAAGGTTGATTATTACGGTGCACCTACTCCTGTAAATCAGCTTGCGGCAGTTTCGGTAACAGAGGCAAGAACTCTCACCGTTCAGCCTTGGGATATGTCTGTTTTAAGACAGATTGAAAAGGCTATTCTTACATCTGACATCGGTATTAACCCACAGAACGACGGTAAGGTTATCCGCCTTGTATTCCCGCCTCTTACAGAGGACAGAAGAAAGGAAATCGTAAAAGACATTATGAAGATTTCCGAAGATACAAAGGTACAGGTAAGAAATGTTCGCCGTGACTTAATCGACAAACTTAAGGCTATGAAGAAGAGCGGCGAGCTTACAGAGGACGATTTAAAGCAGGGCGAAAAGAAAGCGCAGGAGCTTACAGACAAGTATATCAAGAATATAGACACAATTTCAGCCGCAAAGCAGAAAGAAATTTTGGAGATGTAATATGGCTTTTTGGAATTCAAAGTCTGAAGAAGCTAAAAAAACGGATATAATTTTACCCGAACACATAGGTATTATAATGGACGGTAACGGCAGATGGGCAAAAAAGCGCAGTCTGCCTCGTTCTGTCGGACATCGTGAGGGCGCAAAAACTTTCAGAAAAATCACAAGATATTGCTCGGACATCGGTATAAAATATCTTACCGTTTATGCTTTTTCAACTGAAAACTGGAAACGCCCGGAGGATGAAGTCAGCGCTCTTATGAAACTTTTTAAGTCTTACCTTAATGAGGCGCTTGAGGACTTCAAAGATGACAGCATTGTTGTAAAATTTATCGGAGATAAATCTCATTTCAGCTTAGATTTGCAAAATCTTATGATTGAAAACGAGGAAAGCTCAAAAGACCGTGACGGTATGGTGCTTAATATTGCTATGAATTACGGCAGCCGTGACGAAATTGTGCGTGCCGTTAAAAATATAAGCACAGATGTAAAAAGCGGTAAGATTGATATTGAAAATATTGACGAAGCGCTTTTTTCAAATTATCTTTATACCGCCGGTCAGCCCGATCCCGATTTGATTATCAGACCGAGCGGTGAATACAGAATTTCAAACTTTATGCTATGGCAGGCTGCTTATACCGAGTTTGTCATAATGAATAAGCTCTGGCCTGATTTTGAAAAGTCAGACCTTGACGAGGCTATTAATATATACTCTCAACGCAACAGGCGCTTTGGAGGAGTATAAAGAAGCAGGTAGATCAGTTATGAAATCATTAAAAGCAAGACTTCTTACAGCGGTTGTCGGCATTTCCATAATTTTAGTTTTGCTGTTTTTGGGAGAAATACAGCCGCTCGTAATCGCCTTTGCGGTAGCTGCGGTTACGGCGTTTATGACAGGCGAATACTTACACGCTAACAAGCTGTTGAAAAAATATTTTATTTCGGTTCCGTGCATACTATTTGCAGCAGTAATTCCCATAGTATTAAATACGGGCTTGGTATATCCGATTATTGCCGTTTTTATGATAGTGGGGTTTGCTATGCTGATATACAATCACAAGCAAATCAATTATCTTGACTTTGCGTATGCGATGTTCGGCACACTTCTTATCACATTCGGAATGAGTGCGTTTTCGGCTCTTTGCCTTAATTGCAAGCCGTTGAGTTTTTACTTTGCCACTATTTTTTCACTTCCTTGGATGGCGGACGCAGGCGGATTTTTTATCGGCGCAAGCTTTGGCAAACATAAACTTTGTCCGAATGTCAGCCCTAAAAAAACAGTTGAGGGCGCAGTCGGCGGAGTAATTTTCTGCGTATTGACTGCCGTTGTACTCGGTTTGCTCTTTGCATTTGTAATTGCTCCCGAATATAAGTTTAACTTTGTTGCTCTTATCATTCTCGGTGTTGTTGACGCCGTGGTTTCTATTTTCGGCGACTTGAGTTTTTCTCTTATCAAGAGAAGTGTAGGCATTAAGGACTACAGTTCTGTATTTCCCGGTCACGGCGGTATGCTCGACAGATTTGACAGCATTATTTTTACCGCTCCTGTTATGCTTGCAATCAATCAGTTTTTGCCTTTTGCTACGGTGGTGTAAATTATGATTAAAAATATTTCCGTTTTAGGTTCAACAGGTTCAATCGGTACTCAAACGCTTGATGTTGTCGATAAACTTAATTTGAATGTTACAGCGCTTACCGCAAATTCAAATGTAAAGCTAACGGAACAGCAGATAAGAAAGTATAAGCCGCAGATTGCAGTGCTTTTTGACGAAGAAAAAGCAAAAGAATTACAGCTTGCGGTCAAAGATACCAATACAAAAGTTCTCGGCGGAATGGACGGACTTATTGCGGCGGCAACCGAAAAAAGCTGCGAACTTGTACTTAATTCCGTTGTGGGAATGGTAGGCTTGCTGCCCACAATTGCGGCGGCAAATGCCAAAAAAGACATTGCGCTTGCAAATAAGGAAACTCTTGTTGCGGGCGGACATCTTGTTACGGATGCTGTCAGGGATAATAATGTAAGGCTTTTGCCTGTTGACAGCGAGCACTCGGCAATTTTTCAGTGCTTGCAGGGGATGCCGCAGAATAAGGCGCTTAAAAAGCTGATACTTACGGCATCGGGCGGTCCTTTCTTTGGCAGAACCCGTGACGAACTTAAAGATGTTACGGTAGAGCAGGCTCTTAATCATCCGAATTGGAGTATGGGTGCTAAAATCACCATAGACTCTGCTTCAATGATGAATAAGGGACTTGAAATTATAGAGGCAAGCAGACTTTTTGATGTTGAGGGCGACAGAATTGATGTTGTGGTTCACAGAGAAAGTATAATCCATTCGCTTGTTGAGTATGACGATAATTCGGTTATCGCTCAACTCGGCTTGCCCGATATGCGTATTCCTATTCAGTATGCGGTTACATATCCCGAACGTTATGAGTCGCCTGTGGGCGAGCTTAAACTTGCGGATATTGCCAAAATGACATTTTTTGAGCCTGATTACAAGACCTTTGAATGTCTTACAGCATGCAAGAAAGCCCTTGATACAGGCGGTACGGCTACGGCTGTGGTAAACGGCGCAAATGAAGAGGCAAACGCTTTGTTCCGTCAGGGAAAAATATCTTTCCTTGAAATAGGCAGTCTTGTTACGGAATCATTAAATGCCGTAAAGACAATTAATCAAAAAAATGTTGAGGATGTTCTGAACGCAGACGCACTTGCAAGAGAGTTTGTACGCAGAACGGTAAACAAATAATTAGATTTTGCGGAATTTTTATCTGGAGTTGATTGACCAAATATGCAAATATTAGTAACTATAGCCTTGGTAGTAATTGCGGTGCTGCTTTTTGAGCTGATTATAGGATTACATGAGTTCGGACATTTCATTACGGCAAAGCTTTCGGGCATTAAGGTAAATGAATTTGCACTTGGAATGGGGCCAAAGCTTTTTAGTTTTAAAAAGGGCGAAACTCAGTATTCCCTCAGGCTTTTCCCGATTGGCGGATATTGTGCAATGGAGGGCGAGGACGAAGACAGTCCTGAGCCACGCTCGTTTAATAATGCAAAGGTCTGGAAACGAATGATAGTCATTATTGCGGGTGCGGTAATGAATATAATTCTTGGCATAATTTTTTCTTTTATAATGGTCATTCCGCAGGAGGCATACTCTTCTACGACTGTTGAACAGTTTGACCCTCGCTCTTATTCCGCAAACTGCGGTTTACAGATCGGCGATAAAATTGTTAAGGTCAACGGATATGATATTTACAATTCAAAGGATTTATCTTTTTCGTTTGCAGGTGTAAACTGTGAAAATGTTGACGGTAAGTCTGTATCCGTATATAAGCAGGACTGCGCAAATGCAATCTGTACGGAGTACAGTAAAATTGCAACCGATAAAAAGCCCGATGACGATACACTCCTGAAACTTTACAATATCACAACCGACGGTTGTACGGCGGTGAATAATTCCGCCGACAAAACCGTGGCTAAAAAGGTGATGGACGATACCGTCAAAAAACTTTATGATACAATCGGTGTAACAGACTATACTCTCCCGACAATTACCGAAAAAGATACCCGTCAGCGTTATACTGCAACTGTTACGGTAATAAGGGACGGCAAAGAAGTTGAGCTAAACGATGTTCAGTTCTTTACTTACTATAAAAACGAAGAGGATAAAGAGGCAGATAAGCCGTCGGTTTCTCTTGATTTTTATGTTGAGCCAATCGACAAGACATTCACTTCTGTAATTAAACAGGGATTTTCCGAAGCTTTGTCAGTCGGCAGAATGGTATGGCAGTCGGTTGTATGGATTGTGCAGGGCAGATTTGGATTTAAAGATATGTCAGGTCCTGTCGGCATTGCATCTGCGGTAACACAGGTTGCCTCACAGGGACTTGAAACAAACTTCGGTTCTGCGGTATTTAATATTTTAAATGTTATGACCTTGATTACAATAAATCTCGGTATATTCAATATGCTCCCGTTCCCGGCACTTGACGGCGGAAGATTTTTGCTTTTGCTTATTGAGTGGATATTCAGAAAGCCGATACCGAGAAAGGTTGAGAAATATATCAATGCGGCAGGTTTTATTATTCTTATGGGCTTTATGGTTGTTGTAACCTGTAAGGATATATGGCAGTTGTTTACCGGACAGCTAAGCCTGTAGCACAGGAGGAATTACAGTGGGAAGTAAAAAACAAGTTAAAGTCGGCAATGTGCTTGTCGGCGGTGGCGCGGAAGTAAGCGTTCAGTCAATGCTGAATGTACCGTCAACTGATATTGAGGGTTCGGTTAAACAGGCGGTTGAACTTGAAAAAGCAGGTTGTCAGATTATAAGAGCCGCTATTCCTAACAAGGATGCGGTTAAACTTATTCCGGCATTAAAGCAGGCTCTTACAATTCCCGTTGTTGCCGACATACATTTCGATTATAAATTGGCGCTTGAGGCTTGTGCCGCAGGTGTTGACAAAATTCGTATAAATCCGGGCAATATCGGTTCTGATGACAGGGTAAAGGCGGTTGCCAACGCTTGCCGTCAGAGAAATATTCCTATCAGAATCGGCGTAAATTCCGGCTCGCTTGAAAAGGAAATTCTCGCAAAGTACGGTCACCCCACACCGCAGGCGCTTTGCGACAGTGCGCTTTATCATGCGTCTTTGCTTGAAAAGTTCGATTTTAACGATATTGTTCTTTCAATGAAAAGCTCAACCGTTCCGTTTATGGTTAAGGCTTATGAGCTTGCAAACGAGCAGTGCGATTATCCGCTCCACCTTGGCGTTACCGAGGCAGGTACCGAACGAATGGGCATTATCAAGTCGGCTGCAGGTATCGGTTCGCTGTTACTTCACGGAATCGGCGACACAATCAGAGTTTCTCTTACAGCTGACCCTGTAAAGGAAATCTATGCCGCTAACGATATTTTAAAAGCGCTCGGACTTAAAAAGAGCGGTGTGCAGTTTGTATCCTGCCCGACCTGCGGCAGAACAAGAATTGACCTTGTAAAAATTGCGGGAGAGGTTGAAAACAGACTTAAAGACTGTAAAAAGAATATTAAAGTAGCCGTAATGGGCTGTGTTGTAAACGGTCCCGGAGAAGCAAGAGAGGCTGACATCGGAATTGCAGGCGGTGACGGCTGCGGTCTTGTATTCAAAAAAGGTGAAGTAATCAGAAAAGTTCCCGAGGAGCAGCTTGTTGACGCTCTTATGGATGAAATCGATAAATTATAATTCTTATAAGGAAGAATATGAAAACACTCGGAGAAGTCTTTAATCCGTATCTTGCGGATAAACCGCTCGCTGATGATATATCATCAGCCGAGCTTTTAAAACTTAATATTAACAGTAATAATCGCTCAATCACAATGACAGCCAAATTTGGCGGTCTTGTGTTGAGGGATAACCTTTTTGCTGCCGAAAAACAAATTTCCAAATCCGAATTAAATCTCGGCTCTGTCAGAATTAATCCGATTTATGATTCTGAACTTTTTTCAGCAGATTATTTTCCTGAGCTGTATAAGGCGGTTAAGCGTGATATTCCGAGTATTAACGGCACACTTAACAACGCATTTGTTACCTATGAGGAAGGTAATTTGCAAATCACACTTAATAACGGCGGCAAAAGCCTTTTAGATGCCAAGGGTTTTGACAAGGCTCTTAAAAGGCTTGTTGCAGAGGAATTTTCGCTTGAAATCAACATTATATATACAGGTACGCTTGAGGTTGACGGACAGAGCGAAGAATATATGCAGGCAATGAAAAATGCCGCAGAAAAAATCGAAAGACAAAAGATTGAAGAAAGCGTGCACGATACTGCGAGCAATGAGGCTGTTACAAAAGCTGTAAAGGAAAAGAGAAATTCCGATGCAGTGCAGGAAATTGAAGTGCGGGAGGGCAAGTTTTTGCTGCCGCAGATTGTTGAAGCCTCAATAAAACCCTTTTACGGCAGGTCTATACGAGGTAAAATCGAGCCAATCAGCACAATTGTTGCCGACACAGGCAGAATAGTCGTATGGGGCGATATTTTTGATATTGAAAAAAAGGTAACAAAGTCGGGAGATAAAAATATTTTTGTAATCGACATTACCGACTATTCGGGTTCTACATCCGTAAAAGTTTTCGGAACAATCAAAGACACTGCAATTCTTGATAACCTGAAAAAAGGTGACACTGTAGTTGTTCAGGGCGATGTCGAATATGACCGCTACGCAGGCGAGCTTATGCTTATTGCAAGGTCAATCGGCACTGCAAATAAGGTTAAGGTTGTGGATAAAGCGGAGGAGAAGCGTGTCGAACTGCATTTGCATACGAATATGTCGCAGATGGACGCAGTAACCTCGGCAGGCGACCTTGTAAAAAGAGCCGCCGATTGGGGACACCCGGCAGTTGCAATCACAGACCACGGTGTTGCACAGGCTTTCCCTGACGCTATGAAAGCCGCCGATAAAATTAATAAAGACGGCGAAAAAATCAAGGTTATTTATGGCACAGAGGCTTACTTTATGGATGACCTTGTAGAATCGGTTTCGGGCAAAAGCGAAGAACCGCTTGACGGCACATTTATCTGCTTTGATATTGAAACTACCGGTCTTTCCGCAAATCGTGACAAAATCACAGAAATCGGTGCCGTAAAGGTTGAAAACGGACAGATAACCGATACTTTTTCAACTTTTGCAAATCCGGGTATGCCTATTCCCGCAAAGATAACCGAGCTTACGGGCATTACCGACGCTATGGTAAAAGACGCACCGTCACAGAGCGAGGCTGTTAGCGCATTTCTTGAATTTGCAGGCGACAATGTGCTTGTTGCGCATAATGCACCGTTTGATACCTCGTTTATCCGTAAGGCTTGCGAAAATATGAACAGGGAGTACGACTACACTTCCATTGACACCGTTGCAATTTCAAGAGCCATTTTGACCGATATTAAAAACTGCAAGCTGGATACCGTTGCAAAGTATTTGCGACTTGGCGACTTTAATCATCACCGTGCAACCGACGATGCGGAAATGCTTGCAAGAATTTTTATAAATCTTTGTACCCGTCTTAAAGATGACTACAATATTACAAAAACCAACGAAATCAATACACAGATTGCAGGCGGCGGTGACTTCAAAAAACTGCCGACTTATCACCAAATAATTCTTGTAAAGAATTTAACAGGTCTTAAGAATTTGTATAAATTGATTTCTTACGCTCATCTCACATATTTTTATAAAAAACCGAGAATACCTAAGAGTGAGCTTGTTAAGCACCGTGAGGGACTTA
This sequence comes from Ruminococcoides bili, assembly GCF_040093295.1. Lineage (NCBI taxonomy): Bacteria > Bacillati > Bacillota > Clostridia > Eubacteriales > Oscillospiraceae > Ruminococcoides > Ruminococcoides bili. The sequence goes on along the minus strand of NZ_JBBNJY010000005.1, from coordinate 54,866 downwards.
TAATCGGTTCGGCTTGTTGTGCAGGTCAGCTGTATCAGGCTATACTTCTCGGAAAGCCGTGGCCTGAAATCAAAGCAATTGCATCATTTTATGACTACCTTGAAATTCAGCCTGCGGGAAACAATAATTTTATGATTCGTGAGGGCAGATTTGCCAATGAGGCAGAACTCCACGAAATTGATAAGACTATAGTAAAACTCGGCAAAGAACTCGGCAAGCCTGTTTGTGCTACTTGCGATGTTCATTTTATGGACCCGAAAGACGCCGATTACAGAAAAATTCTTATGGCGGGTCAGGGCTTTAAAGATGCCGAAGACCAAGCTCCGCTTTACCTTAGAACCACAGCGGAAATGCTCAAAGAATTTGAGTACCTCGGCAAAGAAAAGGCATACGAAGTTGTTGTAAAAAATCCACGCAAAATTGCCGATATGTGCGAGTCGATAAGACCTATTCCGAAAGGAACTTTCCCGCCTAACATTGAGGGTGCGGAGGAAGAACTCGTTTCTATCACATGGGAAAGGGCAAAGGAAAAATACGGTGACCCTCTTCCTGAAATTGTTAAGGCTCGTCTTGACAAAGAACTTAATTCAATTACAACCTACGGTTTCTCCGTACTTTATATGACCGCTCAAAAACTCGTTGCCGACAGCGAGGCACACGGTTATCTTGTAGGTTCCAGAGGTTCTGTAGGTTCGTCATTCGTTGCGACAATGTCTGGTATTTCCGAAGTAAATCCGCTTTGTCCGCACTATATATGCCCAAAATGTAAACACAGCGAATTTATTACAGACGGCAGTTACGGTTCGGGTTTTGATATGCCTCCTAAGAATTGCCCCGAGTGCGGCACTCTTATGGACCAGGACGGTCACGAAATTCCGTTTGAAACATTCCTTGGATTTAAAGGCGACAAAGTACCTGATATTGACCTTAATTTCAGCGGTGAGTATCAGTCAAAATCGCACAGATACACGGAGGAACTGTTCGGTAAAAACAATGTGTTTAAGGCGGGTACTATTTCTACCGTTGCGGAAAAAACCGCTATCGGCTATGTAAAGGGTTATGCCAACGATAAGGGTATGATTCTTCATAAGGCTGAAATCAAGCGACTTGCTCTCGGCTGTACGGGCGTTAAGCGTACAACGGGTCAGCACCCGGGCGGTATGGTTGTTGTACCGAGAACAAGCGAAGTTTACGACTTCTGTCCTGTTCAGCACCCTGCAAACGATATGAAGTCCGACAATATTACCACTCACTTCGACTTCCATTCTATTCACGATACAATTACAAAACTTGATGAGCTCGGACACGATGTTCCGACAATTTATCACTATCTTGAACTTTATACGGGTATTCCCGTTATGAAAGTATCAATGAGTGACCCCGAGGTTATGAGCCTGTTTACATCAACCAAAGCTCTCGGTGTAACTCCCGAAGATATAGGCTCAGAAACAGGTACATTCAGCTTGCCCGAATGCGGTACTTCCTTTGTACGAGGAATGTTGGTAGAGGCTAAGCCAAAAACATTTACCGACCTTTTGCAGATTGCAGGTTTGTCACACGGAACAGGTGTATGGCTTGGCAATGCGCAGGAGCTTATTCATAATCATACCTGCGATATTTCAAGCGTTATCGGTACTCGAGATTCCATTATGACTTACCTTATGCATAAGGGACTTGAGCCGGGTATGGCATTTAAGATAATGGAAATTGTCCGTAAAGGTAATGCGACAAAATTGCTTACCGAAGAACATTTCAAGGCGATGAGAGATAACAATGTTCCCGAATGGTACATTGATTCCTGTATGAAAATTCAGTATATGTTCCCGAAAGCCCACGCCGCCGCATATATGATTTCTACATTGCGACTTGGCTGGTACAAGGTGCATAAGCCTGTTGAATATTACGCAGCTTACTTTACGGTACGAAGCGAAAACCTTGACGGTGTTGTGCTTATGCAGGGACATCAGGCTGTTAAAAACAGAATGAAACTTATAAAGCAAAAGCAAAGCGCCCACGAATCGTCTACAAAAGAAGATCAGGAGTACGCTACACTTCAGATTGTAAATGAAATGCTTGCAAGAAAAATTGAAGTTCTGCCTGTTGACATTTACAAATCCGAGGCTAAAATGTTCAAGGTTGAGGACGGCAAAATAAGACTTCCGTTTTCAACAATTCCCGGACTTGGCGAAAGCGCCGCAATATCTCTCGCTGAATCGGGAAAGGTAAATACATACCTTTCCATTGAAGAAATGCAGATAAAGACAAAGGTTTCCAAGTCTATTATTGAGTCGCTGAAAAATATCGGCGCACTTGAGGGACTTCCGGAAAGCTCGCAGATGTCATTGTTTTAAGGAGTGGCGTAATAAATGAAAAAACTTTTTACATTAAAAAATGTACTGATTTGCATTCTTTTTACAATATTTTTGCTGTTTGTAAAGGATAATTTCAGTGTGGTATGGAACGCAATTTGTATGTTTGCATCTATTCTGACACCGTTTGTCATAGGATTTTTGTTTGCGTATATTTTGAATTTTCCTTACAAATTCTTTTATTCAAAAGTATTCGGATTTTTGAAAAACAAAAAAGCTTTTTTTGCGAAAATGCGCAAACCGTTATCTATAATTTGCACATATACGGCGGTAATTGCCGTACTCGGATTTTTGATTGCCATTCTTGTTCCGCAGATCGGCGACAATATTTCGAGCCTTGTTGAAAGAGTGCCGTCATATTTTAATTCAGTATATGAATGGCTTTCAAACGTTGCCGATTGGGCTAATAAGACTTATAATGCAAACATTGATATTGACGCATCTTTTGCTCAACTCGGCAAAGAGATTGCAAAGAATTTAAACGGCACTACAATTGCAAATTTCTCAAAAAATGTGTTGTTTGATACTCTTCTACCTATGATTACAAACACCACGGCGGGAATTTATAACTTTATTATGGGTATTGTAATTTCCGTTTACTTCCTGTCAGCAAAGGAAATGCTGTGCAGACAGGTAAAGCGCCTTGCCGTTGCGTTCATTCCGATAAAATTCTTGCCTAAAGTTTATGAGATTGTCGATATTACCGATACAAAATGCGGTAGATTCCTTGTTGGCGACATTATTGACGCCGCTTTTATCGGAGTGCTCACATTCATTACAATGTCTATTTTCCAATTGCCGTATGCCGCATTGATTGCGGTTCTTATCGGCGTAACAAATATTATTCCTTTTTTCGGACCTTTCATAGGTGCAATCCCGAGTGCTATTATTCTTTTCCTTGAAAGCCCGTGGGATATGATTATATTCATTGCGATTGTATTTGTTATTCAACAGCTTGACGGCAATCTTTTCAAGCCGAAGATTATCGGCAGTCAGGTCGGACTTTCAAGTTTCTGGGTACTTTTCAGCGTTATCGTCGGCGGAAGTTTATTCGGTATGGTAGGCTTTATTTTAGGTACTCCTATATATGCGGTAATTTATACGCTGATCGGCAAAAGAGTTAAAAACGCTATTGACAACAAAGGCAAAATTGCTCAGGAGGCACTTGACTTTGAGGTACTGAATTATGTAAAGATTGCCACAGAACAAAAGAAGATAAGAGAAGAAAAGGAAATCGCTCAAAAGGAAAAGCTTTTGAAGTTTATCAAACCCGATAAACATACAAATTCCGAAAGCGATGACGATAATAAAGACGACAAAGAATAATATTTATTTTGCAGAGCAGTAAAATTGTTTGCTGCTCTGTAATTAAAAATATTTTTGTTAAAAAATTGACAAGTATATTTTTATATGTTATTATATTAGCATATTAGCACACTAAAGCGTTTTATAAAGAGGTTTTTATGAAAAAGAATTTAAAAATTACCCCCGAAGGAATGAAAGATTTTCTTTTTGCGGAGTGTTCGGCAATGGACGATGTATGCGGCAAAATAGAAAAGGTATTTACAAAGGGTGGTTTTAAGAAAGTAATCACACCGGGCATTGAATTTTACGATATTTTTTCAATGGAATGCAGCGGAATTGACCAGCAGTCAATGTTTAAATCAGTTGACAACAAAGGCAGACTTCTTGTTATGCGTCCCGATTCAACACTTCCGATTGCAAGAATGGTGTCGTCAAGACTTAAAAACAGCATTATGCCTGTAAGACTTTACTATAAGCAGGCAGTGTACAGAAATAACCCTACTCTTATGGGCAGAAGAAATGAATTTATGCAGATGGGCGTTGAATTGCTCGGCGTAAAGGGCAAGAGGGCAGACCTTGAGGTGCTCTCTACAGCAATCAGAGCGATTATGAGCGTAGCTGACGATTTCAGAATCGAGCTTGGACACGCACAGGTATTTAACGCACTTATCAGTGAAATAGATATTGACGAGGATTTCAAAGAGAAAATCAGAGTTACCATTGAGGGCAAAAATTATTCTGCTCTTAATAACCTGCTTGACAAACTTGAGCCTTGCAAGGCTGTAACCGCTATCAGAAGTTTGCCGTCGCTCTTTGGCGGTGACGAAGTGTTTGACAAGGCAACAGAGCTTTGCAGCGGCACAAAGGCTGTTGACGCACTCAATTATTTACATACACTCTACGATTCGCTTAAAACTCTCGGACTTGGGGACAAACTCATTGTTGACCTCGGTCTTGTACAGAGAAACGATTATTATACAGGTTTTGTTTTCTGCGGATATATTTCAGGCATAGGCGACGCAGTTCTTTCGGGCGGCAGATACGATGACCTCCTTTCTGAATTTGACGCTCCTATGGGCGCAGCGGGTTTTGCGATTGATACGGACGCAATCACAGAAAAACTGCTCTCGGACAAAAACACAAGCTATACTGATATACCCGATGTTCTTGTATATGCAAATGACGGTGCGGAGATTAAAGCAATCAACGCTGTTGCCGATATGCAGAAAAACGGAATTAATGCCCGTTTCTGCGTGCTCGAAACACTTGAAGAGGCAAAGGCTTTTGCAGAAAAAATGGGTATAGAAAAAGTACAGATTATCGGCTGAGTGTGAAAGGATTTTTCAAATGAAACCATTAAGAATAGCTCTTACAAAGGGCAGACTTGAGAAAACAACTATTGAGCTTTTTCAAAAAATCGGTTACAACTGCGACGAGGTTATCAATAAGGGCAGAAGACTTATTCTTCCGATTGGTGACAACGACTTTGAGGTTGTGCTTGCAAAGGCGGCCGATGTTATTACATATGTTGAGCACGGTGTGTGCGACCTCGGTGTTGTAGGTAAAGACACCATTCTCGAAAACGGCAATTCTTTTTATGAATTGCTCGACTTAGGCTTTGGCAAATGCAGATTTGCCCTTGCTACTAAAAAAGGCACAGATTTTTACAGTGGCTACAACACAAAGACTATTGCAACTAAATATCCGAATGTAACCCGTGCATTTTTTGACGATAAAAATATGGATGTCAGAATTATTAAAATTGAAGGCTCTGTAGAGCTTGCTCCGCTTGTCGGACTTTCTGACGGCATTGTTGATATTGTAGAAACAGGTTCAACACTCAAGGCAAACGGACTTGAGGTTATTGAGTGGGTAACTGAAATTTCGGCAAGACTGATTGCAAACACAGCAAGCCTTAAACTTCGCAAGGCTGAAATTGAGGAACTTCAAAAGAAACTGGAGGCTGTAACAAAATGATTACTACTGTAATTGCTGACGGCAAAAAGGAATATGATTTTATAGAATTGCTCAAGAGCAGAGCACAAAACTCGGATAAGAATGTTATTCCGATTGTGTCTGAAATCATTGAAAATGTTAAGACAAACGGCGACAAGGCGGTATATGACTACACCGTTAAATTTGACGGCAAAGCACCTGAAAAAGCAGAGATTTCTGCTGATGAAATCGACGCCGTAATTTCTGAATGTGACCCTAAATATATCGAAACAGTAAGAAAAGCCGCAAAGAATATTGAGGATTTCCATAAGCGTCAGGTTCAGCAGAGCTGGCTTACCACAAAGAATAACGGCGTTATTATGGGACAGCGTATCAGAGGTTTGAAGCGTGTCGGCATCTATGTTCCCGGCGGTACAGCTGCGTATCCGTCATCTGTACTTATGAATGCAATTCCCGCTAAAATTGCAGGTGTTGAGGAAATTGTAATGTGCACACCTCCTATGAAAAACGGCAAGCCAAACCCAAATATTCTTGCTGCCGCCAAGCTTGCGGGTGTTGACAGAATTTTCCTTATGGGCGGCGCACAGGCTGTTGCTGCTATGGCATACGGCACAGAGAGCGTACCTAAGGTTGACAAGATTGTAGGTCCGGGCAATATCTTTGTTGCCACAGCCAAAAAACTCTTATACGGTACAGTTGATATTGATATGATTGCAGGCCCGAGCGAAATTCTTATTATTGCCGATAAATCGGCTAATCCTAAGTTTCTTGCCGCCGACCTTATGAGCCAGGCAGAGCACGACAAACTTGCGTCTGCAATTCTTCTTACAGACTGCGAAGAACTTGCAAATCAGACTGTAAAAGAGCTTGAAAGACAAGTTCAGACCCTTTCGAGAAATGAAATTATAAATTCTTCGCTTGACAATTTCGGTGCGATTATTGTGTGCAGTGATATGAAACAGGCCGTACTTTTCGCAAACGAGCTTGCTCCGGAGCATCTCGAAGTATGCTGTGAAAATCCGATGGAGTATGTAGGCAAACTCGACAACGCAGGTTCGGTATTCCTCGGCCACTATTCACCTGAACCTCTCGGCGACTATTTTGCAGGTCCTAACCATGTTCTTCCTACAAGCGGTACAGCAAGATTTTTCTCACCGCTCTCTGTTGACAGCTTTGTTAAGAAATCAAGCTTTATCTGCTACACAGAAGAGGCATTAAGAAACGATGCGCAGGATGTAGTTCGCTTTGCGGACACAGAGGGACTTACAGCACACGCAAATTCAATCAAAGTCAGATTTGAGGACATTGATTTTGAATAAATGATTTTGAGTTAAAATGAATAGTGATTTGACAGAGTGTTTTGTCAAAAAATTATTTGATTTAAATTTACGGAAATTATTAAAATTTTGTAATATTTATTGTAAATCGTCTTTAAAAAGGATATAATCATATAGACTGAGCTTTTAGGCTCTGTTTAGATAACTTATTTGAGGTGAGAAAATGCGCCAAACAGAAATCAGCCGTAAAACCAAAGAAACCGACATCAAGCTTTCACTTTGTCTTGAGGGCGGAGATATTTCAATTGACACAGGCATTGGATTTTTTGACCATATGCTCAATTCGTTTGCCACACACGCAGGCTTTGGTCTTGAGCTTAAGGTTAAGGGCGATTTGTATGTTGACGAGCATCATACAGTTGAGGATACGGGTATAGTCCTCGGCAAGGCATTTTCTCAAATTTTAAAAGATAAATCTTCTATCGACCGTTTCGGCAGTTTTTATGTACCGATGGACGAGGCGCTTGCGTTTGCCTCTGTCGATATAAGCGGCAGACCTTTCCTTGTATTTGACGCAGAATTTCCGCAGGAAATGTGCGGTCAGTACAATTGTGCAATGACTGTTGAGTTTATGAGAGCACTTGCTTACAATGCAGGCATTACTCTGCACATAAAGTCTTTGTACGGTGACAATTCTCACCATATTACAGAAGCAATTTATAAAGCGGTTGCTCACGCATTAAGACTTGCCGTAAAGGAAAATACTTCAAATAAGCCTCTTTCCACTAAAGGAGTGTTATAAATGATTATTTTACCTGCAATAGATATTAAAGACGGTAACTGCGTAAGACTTTTTAAAGGTGATTACTCAACAGTAGAAAAGGTGTGCGACACACCATATAAGGCTGCCGAACAGTTTAAAGCGGCAGGCGCACAGTATATGCATATGGTTGACCTTGACGGCGCTAAGGACGCTACTCTCGCAAATGCAGACCTCATCATTGATGTGGCAAAGCAGAGCGGACTTAAGGTAGAAGTAGGCGGCGGTATTCGTGATATGGCTGCTATTGAGCGCTACCTCAACAACGGCATCGACAAGGTTATATTGGGTTCGGCGGCTGTAAAAAATCCTGACTTTGTAATTGAGGCGGTAAAGGCTTTCGGTGACAAAATTGTGGTTGGCATTGACGCTAAAAACGGTATGGTTTGTGCCGAGGGTTGGATTGACGAGTCGGAAATCAACTACATAGAGCTTGCAAAGCGTATGGAGGATATTGGCGTTGGTCAGATTGTGTTTACCGATATTGACCAGGACGGTACACTTGCAGGCCCTAATTTAAAGCAGCTTGACGACCTTGTTCACGAGGTAAACTGCCGAGTAGTTGCAAGCGGCGGCGTATCTGTTCTTAAAGACATAATCAACCTTGCGGAGCTTGATGTTTACGGCGCAATCTGCGGCAAGGCTATCTACACAGGCAACCTCGATTTGAAACAGGCTATTGAAATTACAAGCAAGATTTAAGGAAAACACTATGGAAAAAAATATTGATTTTGATAAATTTTTTGTGAAATCAGATTTAATTCCTGCAATTATTCAGGAAAAATCAACAGGTGAAGTGCTTATGCTTGCCTATATGAATAAAGAGAGTATGAAAAAGACCTTTGAAACAGGATACACATGGTTTTGGTCAAGAAGCCGTCAGGAGCTTTGGAACAAGGGCGCTATATCGGGACATCTTCAAAAAGTAATTGAAATTTTCGGAGATTGCGATGACGATACTTTGCTTATTACGGTTGAGCAGACAGGCGCAGCTTGTCATACAGGCAATCATTCCTGTTTTTATACACAATTAAAATAATATATAAAGGGTGAATACAAGTGAACGAGAATGAAATTCTTTCAGCACTTTATCAGACAGTTGTAAACAGACGAGATAATCCAAAGGAAGGTTCATATACTTGTTACCTGCTTGACAAGGGAATTGACAAAATTCTCAAAAAAGTAGGCGAGGAGTGCAGTGAAACAATTATTGCCGCAAAGAACGGCGACAACAGCGAAACTGTTTATGAGATTGCAGACCTTATTTATCATCTTACGGTTATGATGGTTCAGCAGAACATCCCTCTTGAAGATGTGCTTGCAGAGCTTGACAAGCGCAGCGAAAAGACAGGTAACTTAAAGAAGTTCCATACTGTTGATAAAAATTCCTGATAAAACAAAAACCCTATGGCAAATGTCATAGGGTTTAAAAATGTGTAAATTTTATTTATGCGGCAACCATATATTTTGAAAGCGCATTTGTAAAGCTTTCTGTCGGCTCGGAGCTTAAAACAAGCTCAACAGGCTTGTTAATATCTAACGAGAAAAATCCCATAATAGAGTGTCCGTCAATGGCGACATCGCCGTTTTTTATCATTATAGTTTCGTGGGGAAATTTTGTGAAAATTTCAAATACATCCATAATTTCTTTTTGACTTGTAATTGTAATCGGAATATTAAACATCTTATATCACCTCGTTAAAATAATAACAGCACTATAATACCATTTTTTTGACATTAATTCAATAACAAAATAAGCAATATTTTAAAATCCACATATTATACGAAAAAAAGGAAAATCAGTATGAATTTTAATATAATTACCCTCGGTTGTAAAGTAAACCAGTATGAATCACAGGCAATGCGTGAGGATCTTCTGAAAAACGGATTCGAACTTGCCAAGCCAAACACACCTGCCGATATTACTGTTGTAAACAGCTGCACCGTAACTTCGGCAAGCGACGCTAAAAACCGTAAACTTATCAATAAAATCCGCAGAGAAAATCCTGACGGAATTATTGTGCTTACAGGCTGTATGCCGCAGGCTTTTCCCGACAGACAGGAAAATTTTGAGAATTGCGACATAGTGCTCGGAAACGCAAAAAGAGCGGAGCTTGTTCCCGCAATTTACGAATATATTGAAAATCATATGAAAAATGTTTTTATATCACCGCACCCTGTAAAAAACGAGAAATTTGAAGATTTATCCATATCTTCTCTCGGCGAGCATACAAGAGCATTTATAAAAATCGAGGACGGCTGTAACCGCTTCTGCTCATACTGCATTATTCCTTTTGCGAGAGGCAGAGTTCGTTCAAAGAGCATAGAGGCGCTTAAAGCCGAAGTGGAAAAAATCGCAAACAACGGTTATCTTGAGGTTGTGCTTGTAGGTATTAATCTTTCCGCATACGGTCAGGACGAGGGACTTAACCTTGCCGATGCCGTTGAATGTGTGTGCGCACAAGAGGGAATCGAGCGTGTCAGACTTGGTTCTGTTGAGCCGGAGCAAATGGACGAACCGATGATAAAAAGGCTTGCCGCTCAACCTAAGTTTTGCCCGCAGTTCCACCTTTCACTTCAGAGCGGCTGCGACAACACATTAAAAGCAATGAACAGACATTACGATACCGCCGAGTACAGCAAGATTGTATCTAACATCAGAAAGACATTTGACAATTCTTCAATAACCACCGATGTTATGGTTGGATTTGCAGGGGAAACCGAAGAAGACTTTAAAGATTCTATGAATTTTGTAAAGCAGACAGGCTTTGCAAAGGTACATGTGTTCCCGTATTCAAGAAGAAAAGGCACGGTTGCCGACAAAGCGCCTAACCAGATAGCGCCGAATATCAAGGAGCAGAGAGCCAAAGAGATGGGCGAGCTTGTTGCCGAGTCAAGAGCGGAATTTCTGAAAACACAGGTCGGTCTTACTGAGTCTGTGCTTATTGAGCGACTTCGCCACGGCTATCTTGAGGGTTACACAAAAAACTACACACCTGTTCATATTATATCCGACGACGAAAACCTTTGCGGTCAGATTGTGAATGTTAAAATTACATCTGCCGAAGATGATTACTGTATGGGTACTGTTGTTTGATTTTCAGCATCAAAATTATTGCTCATAGCCTTTGAAAGATTAGCAATTTCCGTACTTGCGTTTTCGTCTTTAAGTGCAGAGTATGAGTAGAGCATAATTCCGCTGACTTTTTCGTTATTAACAGCTATTTTATATTCGTCGGCAAGAATATTGTTGCTGTAAAGCCAAGTGCCCTCGTCGGCATCGCTGTTTGCTTTATAGCCTGCCAATCCGACATATAGTTTTACCGATTTATTAATATCAAGCTCAGACCATGCGGTGAGGGAATCTTCAAATGTCAATGCGGGATTGTCAAGGCTGTAATAAAGCTGCGGGCAGATATAGTCCACAAAACCTTTGCAGATACACCATGTCTTTACATCGGCGTAAATCTGTGCATTGTTGTCGATATTTCCCTGTGGGGAAATGCCGAATTCCACATCATCACTGATTTTATGTATTGCCCTGTAAGTATCACAAATCAGAGTGTTTACATTGGCAAGCCGCCAATTATCAATTGACATACAGTTCATTTCGCCTACGGTTTCCACATAATCGGCATATTCCGTATCGTCAAAATCACTGTCTTGCGTGGGATAAAAATAATCGTCAAATTGTATTCCGTCAACATCGTAATTTCTTACAATTTCGGTTACACCGTCGATTATAAGGTTTCGTGCCATTTTGTTTGCGGGATTTAAAAAAATTCCGTTTTCGGTTTCTTCGCCTATTTCGTTGTCAATCACATACGGATTGGTTTCACTCAAGGCTTGCGGAGTGCTGTCTGTGCTGATTCTGTACGGGTTCACCCATGCGTGAATATCAAGGTCAAGCTGCGAACAGACCTCGCACATTACCTCAAGTGCGTCATAACCCGGATTTACTCCCTGTTCGCCGCTCAAAATGTGCGAATACGGAAAAAACTTTGAATCGTACAGTGCGTCACAAAACGGACGGACTTGTACTATAAGCGTGTTAAATCCTGCATTCTTACTGGTGATTGCTATGTTTTTAAATTTTTCTCTGAATGAGGCTTCACTTTTGTCGGTTTCGTTCTGCATATCAAGTTCTATGTAAGAAACCCACACGCCACGCATTTCTTTTTCGGCTTTTTTCGGCTGCTCATCGACTGCACTGTCGATTGTGGCAGTGTCAACCGTTGCGGTTGAGGTTGGTTTTACTTCGTTTTTCACCGAGTACGCTCGTGCCACAAGGGCGGTTATCAGCAGAACGGCAGATACAATTACAGGTGCAAGTTTTTTTACAGACATCTAAATCCTTCCTTTTGAGGTGTAATATGGAAATTTATTCACAATTGTTACCGATTTATCTTGTACTGATAAACCTTGTATCAATCATTGTAACAATATCAGATAAAGTAAAAGCAATTAAAAGAAAGTGGAGAATTCCCGAAAGCACCTTGCTTTTGCTTTCAGCGCTCGGCGGCAGTGTGTCTATGTATATAACTATGCTGATTATCCGCCACAAAACCAAACATCCGAAATTTATGATTGGTATTCCTGTAATTTTTGCACTTCAATGTATTTTAGTATTTCTGATATGGAGATATATTTATGTCTGATAAGCTGATTTTTACCGTTCCAACCGAATATAACGGGGTGAATGCCCTTAGCTTTCTGCGCTCGTTCTGCGGACTTTCATCAAGAATGATAACACGATTAAAGCGTGAAAAAGACGGTATTTTGATGGACGGAAAAATTTTGCGTACGATAGATACTGTGTCGGCAGGAAAAACTGTAGAAATCAGTCTGCCCGATGAAAAAATCGGTATTGAGCCTGTCGAGGGCGAGCTTGACATTTTGTACGAAGACGACTATATTTTAATTGTAAACAAGCCGTATTCAATGCCTGTTCACCCTGTAAAACAGCACCAAAGCGACACGCTTGCCAATCTTGTGGCATTTTATGCGCAGAGCAAAGGTAAGGAATTCACTTTTCGTGCAATCAACAGGCTCGACAAGGATACTTCCGGTATAGTTTTTATTGCCAAAGACCGATACACGGCAAATGCTGTAAAATTTGCTCTTAATAAAACATATATTGCAGTCTGCTCGGGAATTATAAATGAAAACGGCACTGTAAATGCACCGATTGCGTTAAAAAAAGACTCCAAAATGGTGCGAGAGGTCACATCAGACGGCGCACCGTCCGTTACGCATTACAAAGTCCTTGTAAAGGGCAAAGACTGCACGCTGGTAAGTCTTGTGCTTGAAACAGGCAGAACGCATCAGATTCGTTGCCATATGGCATACCTCGGTCATCCGCTTGAGGGCGATGATTTGTACGGAGGCAGACTCGATAAAATTCAAAGGCAGGCTTTACACTGCGGTAAACTTGATTTTGTGCACCCGATAACAAAACAGCCGATTACTGTCACTGCGCCGATTCCCGATGATATGAAAAATATTTCTCGGGAAATAAATGCCGCTCTCGAAAACAACATTGTTTTATAAAGTGTCCGCATCGGTCGGCAGGTAGTTGTAAACTTCTTTGTATGACTCAAGCTGTGCCTCGTTTTCGGGCTTGCTCGGAATTAGCCCTGTGCAGTCGTAGGTTGAATAAGCGTTCGCCATTTGGTCAAGACAGCGCTCAAGATTTTTATTTGCGTTTGCAAATTCATTTTCTTTTGCCGCATTATTTGTTTTATTTTTACTTTTCATAAAATCACCCCGTAGTTATTATTTTACGCAATGCCGTAATAATTCGGTGATATTTTTAATCTTGTCGGTGAAATGTCGCAAATCGGCAAAAGGTTAGCCGTTTACGCAGAAAAAACTGTAAGTGCTAATTATATAGTATAAACCATAATATCTAAAAACATAACCTGTGTGGACAAGTATTTACACGATGCTTTACACACAGCTTTTCTTAAAAGGAAAAGTTAGTTAAAACTTACTTGATGAAAATAACTTTAAAAGAAGTTAAGAAAATGATTAAAGTTACAAATTTATCGGAAAACGAGTTAAAGAAGATTGGCTTGGCTTTTGCTGTGTTTACCAGACCGATGATTGCTAAGTTATAAAAATACAATTGGATAATTTACAACTTGCGTTTGCTGTGATATAATTTTATTAATTGATTTTTGTATTATTTTGCAGGGTACGGTGATAAAATGAAGAAAATCGCAGTCGGAATACTTGCTCATGTTGACTCGGGAAAAACTACGCTTTCAGAGGCGCTTATGTACTGTTCGGGCAATATTACAAAACTTGGCAGAGTTGACCACAGGGATTCTTTTCTCGACACATTTTCGCTTGAGCGTGACAGAGGCATTACCATATTTTCAAAACAGGCTGTAATGAAGTACAACGATACCGAATTTACTCTGCTTGACACCCCGGGGCATATTGATTTTTCAGCCGAGGCGGAGCGCACCTTGCAGGTTCTCGATTATGCAATTCTTGTAATCAGCGGTACAAACGGTGTGCAAAGTCACACTGCAACACTCTGGAAACTCCTTAAAAGATACAATGTGCCGTGTTTTATTTTTGTAAATAAAATGGATCTTGACGGTGCGGATAAACTTGCGGTTATGGCACAGCTTAGAACAAATCTTGATGAAAACTGCATTGATTTCACATACCGAAATACGGATGCTTTTCGTGAGAGCGTTGCTGTATGTGACGATAAAATTCTCGAGAAATTTTACGAAACCGACAGCGTTGAAAATTCGGATATTGTAAGAGCGATTAAACAGCGCAAAATTTTTCCGTGTATGTTCGGTTCGGCACTGAAGCTTGACGGCGTGCGTGAATTTATAGATTGCTTTGACTTATATACACAAATGCCCGATTATCCCGATGAATTTGGTGCGAAAGTCTTTAAAATCGCAGAGGATAATCAGGGCAACAGACTTACTTTTTTAAAAGTGACGGGCGGAAGTTTAAAGGTGCGTGAAGTGCTTAAGAGCGACAAAAATGTCAATGCCGAAAAAGTGAACCGAATCAGAGTGTATTCGGGAGAGAAATTCACTGCGATTGACGAGGCGGCGGCAGGTACTGTCTGCGCAGTAACAGGCATTACCTTTGCAAAACCCGGTGACGGGCTCGGTGCACAAGCGGATTCCGATTTGCCAATGCTTGAGCCTGTTCTCACTTATCGTGTCGACCTTTTGGACGGAACAGACCCACACACTGCCCTTACAAAACTTAAGATTATAGAGAATGAAGACCCACAGCTTAATGTGGTTTGGAACAGCCGACTTGCGGAAATTCATATTCAGCTTATGGGCGAAATTCAGCTTGAAGTGCTCAAAAGTATAATTTACGAACGCTTTGGTATGAAGGTTGAATTCAGCACAGGCAGTATTATTTATAAAGAAACCGTTGAAAATACCGTTGAGGGAGTAGGCCATTTTGAACCGCTCAAGCACTATGCGGAGGTTCATCTGCTTATAAAACCGCTTAAGCGTGGCAGTGGAATTATCATAAATTCACGCTGTAAAGAAGATTTGCTTGACCGTAATTGGCAAAGGCTTATTCTTACTCATCTGCACGAAAAAACGCACATCGGAGTGTTGACAGGTTCACCGATTACTGATGTTGAAATTACGCTTGTATCGGGCAAAGCGCACGCAAAGCATACCGAGGGCGGAGATTTCAGACAGGCAACTTACAGAGCTGTAAGACAAGGCTTGCGCTCGGCAAAATGCGTTTTGCTTGAACCTGTTTATGAATTTACGCTTGAAGTTCCCAATGAAAATATCGGCAGGGCAATGACGGATATTCAGCGTATGAACGGTACATTTTCATCACCGGAAAGCAGGGGAGATGTTACGGTTTTGAGCGGCACCTGCCCTGTTTCGGAAATGGGAAGTTACACAAAAGAGGTTATGCAATACACTCACGGCAAGGGCAAACTTGCGTGTATTTTAAAGGGATATGAGCCGTGTCACAATGCAGAAGAAGTTATTGAAGGTATCGGTTATGACTGCGATGCCGACTTGGAAAATCCCTGCGGCTCTGTCTTTTGCTCGCACGGTGCAGGTTACAATGTGCCGTGGAATGAAGTTGCACAGCATATGCATTTGCCGAGTATTCTTGAACCCGTTAAGGAGGACAGCGTAAGTACAAACAGAAAAAACGCCTTTGAAAAATGCAAAAATCAGGACGATGTTTTTGCTCTTGACAAAGAACTTATGCAAATTTTTGAACAGACTTACGGCCCAATTACTCATAAAAAAGCACCCGAAAAGCGAAAGGTTACTGCGGTTTCCGCAATAGATAAGGCGGCCGAAAAATTAATGAAAAATCCGCAGTACAACGGCACGGAATATTTGCTTGTAGACGGATACAATGTGATTTTTGCCTGGGAGCATCTCAAAGAATTGACGGAACGCAGTCTTGACGGTGCAAGGCAGGTGCTTATAAATATTCTTTGCAATTATCAGGGATACAGCAAGTGCAATCTCATTCTCGTATTTGATGCTTACCGTGTAAAAGGGCAGTACAGAGAAGTGGAAACCGTGAACGGAATCAGCATTGTTTACACCAAAGAGGCGGAAACGGCAGATATGTACATAGAGAAAGTATCGCATAAACTTGCGAAAAACAACAGAGTGCGTGTTGTCACTTCTGACGCACTTGAGCAAATGATAATTCTCGGAAACGGCGCATTGCGTGTATCCTCACTCGCTTTTCTTGAAGAAGTAAGACAGGCGGAAGAAGAAATCAGAAATATTATAAATAACGATTAAACGAAAGTTGGCAGAATACAATCTGTCGGCTTTCACTTTGTGAAGTATTGACAAATATAAATACTGATAATATAATTAAATTGTTATTAATATTACCGATTTTTCAAGGTGATAAAATGGAATTTTTATGTGATACTAATTATATATTGTTCCCGACAAGCGATAACGCACAAAACAAAAGGCTGTATTTTTATATTGACAATGAACTTGTTTTTGATATAGTTTTAAAACTTGACAATGATTCTCCCGATTATAAATTTCCTGTTAATATGAGAAGATTTAAGGGTAACAAGGTGAAAATTATATCAAATCCTATGATGAATATTTGCTTTGAAAAAGCCGATAAAATAAAATTCGATTATGACGGAAAATACAGACCATCGGTGCACTTTACGGCTTCAAAAGGCTGGATAAACGACCCGAACGGACTTGTGTATGCAAACGGAAAATATCTAATGTATTTTCAGCACAATCCGGTTGCCACAACATGGGAAAATATGCATTGGGGCGGCGCAGTAAGTGATGACCTTATACATTGGCAAGAAATCGGAGATGTACTTTTTCCCGATAAAGACGGCACAATGTTTTCGGGCAGTGCAATAATTGACAAGAAAAATCTGACAGAATTACAGAGAGGTAATGAGCCTGCAATCTTGTATTTTTATACTTCTGCGGGAAATACATCAGAAACCTCTAAAGGCAAACCGTTTACACAATGTCTTGCTTACAGTAATGACGGCGGCAAAACGCTGATTAAATATGACAAAAATCCTATAATTAAAAATATTATAAAAGAAAACCGTGACCCGAAAGTAATATACTGTGAACCTGATGACAGTTATATTATGGTGCTGTTCCTTGACAGTCACAGCTTTGCAATTTTAAAATCCAAAAATCTGCTTGATTGGTCGCAAATACAGGAAATTGCATTACCCGACGATGGTGAATGTCCCGACTTTTATCCGCTTTGCGCAGATGGTGACAGCAAAAATATTAAATGGATATTTTCAGCCGCCTCCGACAGGTATTATATCGGCTCGTTTGACGGCAATAAATTTATTATTGAAACCGAACAAAAAAGACTGAATTTCGGTAATGCATCATATGCCGCTCAATCCTGGTCGGATATACCTAACGGCAGACGAGTGAGAACTGCTTTTGCGTCATTTGTAATACCGAATAATCCGTTTGGCAGTTGTCTTAACATACCGCAAAATATGACTATAAAAACAATTAACGGTGAACCGTATCTATCGGCATTGCCTGTAAAAGAATTTGAAACGCTTTATAAAAACAGAGATGTCAAAACAGATGTTGTGATTAATTCGGATATGCCGTTTATTAAGAGTATTCAAAGCAAAGCCTGCGATATTTCTGTTTCTGCAAGTGCGGAAAATTCTTTTTCTTTGGAGCTTTTCGGTCTTAAAATATCTTTTAATGCAGATGATAAAATATTGCAGTGTCTTGATAAATCCGCACCGCTTAAATCTGTGAACGGCACAGTAGATTTGAGAATAATTTTTGATACTTTATATACTGAAATTTTCGCTGACTTCGGCACTGTATTTATGGGTATGACATATATCGCCGACAGTAATCTGAACAGCTTGAGTATCGAATCAAAAAACGCAACAATTCAAAATATAAGAGTTTCCGAGTTAAATTCAATTCACTAAAATTTTTATTTACTGCTTGAATATATTTACAAAATGTGATATTATATATAAAGTCTATAAAATATTTAAAAATACGGAGGAAAATTATGTCTGTTTCATATATGACACACCCGCTTATCCGACACAAAATCACATTGCTCAGAAAAGAGAGCACATCTACAAACGAGTTTAGAAAACTTGTCGAAGAGATTGCTATGCTTATGGGATACGAGGCACTTTCTGACCTTGAAACACAGGAAATTAATATTAAAACTCCGCTTGAAGAGTCAAAACAGCCTGTAATTTCAGGTAAAAAACTTGCCGTAGTACCGATTTTAAGAGCCGGTCTTGGTATGGTAAACGGTATTCTCGCACTTGTACCGTCAGCAAGAGTAGGTCACATCGGACTTTATCGTGACCCTGTTACCCACGAGCCTCACGAATATTACTGCAAACTTCCCGAGCCGATCGACCAAAGACAGATTGTTGTTGTAGACCCTATGCTTGCAACAGGCGGTTCGGCAGTTGCGGCTGTAGATTACATCAAAGAGCACGGCGGTCAAAAAATTAAATTTATGTCAATTATCGCAGCGCCTAAGGGCGTTGAAACCCTTATGAAAGCGCACCCTGACATTCAGCTTTATGTTGGCGCACTCGATCGTGAACTTGACGATAACGCATATATCCGTCCGGGCCTCGGTGATGCCGGCGACAGAATTTTCGGTACTAAATAATAAAAAACGCTGATAAATATAGGAGTAGCCATAAAAAACCGACCTACAAAAAGTTAGATTTTCAGTCTAACTTTTTGGGGCGGCTCAAATTTACGGTTACTCCTTTTTATGACAGAACAACTGCCTTCTAAGCAGTAGGTCAATCCTCTTTGATATAATATAGTGTATAATGATACTGACCTGACAGCCGATATAGTTATACACAGAAATTGGAATGATATTTATTCTTACGGTCTAAATTATATTTGATTAAGGCGGACAGCATTTTTGTGCTGTCTGCTGTAAAACAAAATATAAAAATCTCGCCTATCCGATTGACTTTTATTAATAGATTTGATATAATAAATCTGTTAGTATGATATTTTTGAGTATCGCTAACCTGTCGCAAGAATACAAATTAATAGATATGCAGGTATGGCGGAATTTAAGTGAGTATCCAAATCTGTGATTTGGCAATACGAACTTATGCAAAATCTATTTTAATAGATTTTGTAGGCAGACCAACCTGTCGCAAGAGCACAAATTAATAAATATGCAGGTATGGCGGAATTTAAGTGAGTATCCAAATCTGTGATTTGGCAATACGAACTTATGCAAAATCTATTTTAATAGATTTTGTAGGCAGAATAACCTGTCGCAAGAACACAAATTAATAAATATGCAGGTATGGCGGAATTGGCAGACGCGTATGGTTCAGGTCCATATGAAAGCAATTTCATGCAGGTTCAAGTCCTGTTACCTGCACCAAACGAAAATAATCCGAACCTTACTCCGATTGGAGACGGGTTCGGATTTGTCATTTTCATAGACTATCCGAACTTTAATTCAAAACGCAAAAATTAAATTCGGAGGTTTCTAATTATGAAAACAGAACTTAAAATCATCGGCGCTTGGGGCAGACTGCATTATGATTTTCTTTACCGCAATAATCGGACGGACATCAATGTTATGCGGCTAAACGGAACTCTAAACAATTACCTTGCCGACATGGATCGTAATGCCTGCGAAATGTTTGATTCTTTAGTCCGGCAAACGGCTGAAAATGAGGGCGTAACCGAACAGTTCAAATCAACCAATCAAATTGAATGGATCAGACGAATGAATAACATTCAAAGCAGAGTACGGGAATTAATCTTGAATGAGCTAATCTATCAATAGTGACGAAAAGGCGGGGGTTTCACCCTCGCCTTTTGCTTTATGCTCTTTTTTCTTATTCTTTTCATATTCCGCTTTCCAAGCGGCAAACTCCTCCTGTCCCTCTTTGGAAAGGAAAAATTTGCGAATATCCGGCAGCATTGTACGAGCAATGGTTTCAAGAATATTATCCGGAATCTCCGATGTTCCGAAACGGTTTCCTAATATTCTGTATTTGATACGAACAAATAGTTGCTTGAGAATGTTGCCGTATTGCAGATTGTAAATGTCATGCCAATACGGAATCAGCTGTTTTTTGAGTTCATTTATATCCATAGAATTCTCCGTTCAAAGGGTTTTAGGAATTTGCCCTAACAATGTCGTGTGGACACAGGCGGCGGCTTGCTAAGCCAAGTGTGGACACAAAGACGATGCTTGCTAAGGTAATGCCGTAGCAGCATCCCAAAATTTGGATAGCCAAATTCAGTGGTTGCTGAGATACAATCATAATGAATGTACTTTGTTATTGCTTATTATATCAAAAAATGTCCAGATAATATAAACATCAAATTGTTGTTCTAAATCGTACAATATCATACAATATATTTACTAACCACAAATCTTGTGTTATAATATAAAAAACATTATGTTGAGGTGATTTTTATGCCTGAAATAGAAGACCGTTATTATTCCATGCCTGAAATCATGAAATATCTCGGAATCAGCAGAGATACAGCGTTGCGTTGGATTGCCACAAAAGAGATGCCTGCGCATAAAGTCGGGAAGAAGTGGAAGTTCAAGGTTTCCGAAATTGACGAATGGGTGAATAGCGACAAGGTGGAAGAGTAGGGAGACTGTTTTATGGGAATAATTCAAAAAATAATTTCCAAACATAAAGAAAAAGTAAAAGCCCGTAATGATATGTGCGACAACCTAATTATGCAGATTGATACAGCTCTACAAGAAATAACTATCATATTTTCGGATTTGCAGTCTTTTGTTGAGCCAAGCAAAGAATCAGAATGGCATAATCGTAATTCTTCTCTAATGACAAACGTCGCTTTAACTAATACTCAAAAAATAAAAAAGGCAGTACACTATAAAAAACTATTGGAGAAACAAGCTGAACTATATCGTAGTGCTAACTCTCTTAAACAACAAATTAGTATTCATAACGATAGGGTTGCCGATGCCAAAATTCAAAATGCGTATACCTTGATTGGTGATGTTGAAGGGCGAAGATTAGACAAACAACAAATGACTTGTATTGTCAAAGACGCTCATAATCATCTTGTGATTGCTGGAGCAGGAACAGGTAAAACAACTACAGTAGTTGGTAAAATTAAATTCCTGTTAAAATCGGGAAAATATAAACTGGAAGATATTTTGGTATTGTCTTTTACAAATGTTTCAGCAAGTGAGATGAGCCAACGAATTAACAAAGAAACCGGTTGTAACATAGATGCATCTACCTTTCACAAACTTGGGTTGAATATTATTACTAAAGTAAATGGCATCGTCCCTAAAATTACGCAATTAAATTTGCGGAAGTTCGTTAAAGAGCAGTTGTTGTTGAATATGCAATCAGAAGCATACTTAAATCTGTTAAGTTCGTATTTATTGTATAATCGCGTTGTTTCTAAGTCCGAGTTTGAGTTTAAAACGCAGGCCGAATATGAAGAATATTTGCGATTAAATCCGCCAAGAACTATAAATAATGAAACAGTAAAAAGTTATGGTGAAATGGATATAGCTAACTTTTTAACACAAAACGGAATACAATATATCTATGAGAACCCTTATAAAATCGATACACGCACAAGTGAATACGGCCAATATAACCCGGACTTTTATTTACCTGAATATGATATCTATATTGAGTATTTTGGTATAAACAAGAACGGCGAAGTTCCAACTTATTTCAAAGGCGCTAACGGAATGACAGCAAGCCAATCATATCAAGCATCTATGAAATGGAAGCGAGAAACCCATACTGCTAATAATACTGTCTTGATTGAATGTTATGCTTATGAAAAATTCGATGGTCTCTTGCTTGAAAACTTAAAAGAAAAACTTATTTTAAACGGCGTAAAACTAACACTAAAATCTACAAAAGAATTATGGAAACAAGTGTCTGCTGACGGCGATTCTATTCTTGATGGCGTTATTGAGTTGTTTGAAACAGTTATCAATCTTATAAAAAGCAATGGATATTCAATTGCTACTGTGCGTCAGTTAAATGTTGGAAATAGTAATGCTCAAAATAATAATACCATTTTGGCACTTCTTGAACCAATATTTAATTCATATTGTGCTTATTTGCACGAACACAAGGAAATTGATTTCAATGATATGATCAATATGGCAACCCAGTTTGTTGAACAAAGGAAATATATCAGTCCTTACAAATATGTTATTGTTGACGAGTATCAAGATATTTCCAAGGCTCGTTTCTCATTGTTAAACAGTATGAGAAAATCTAATGATTATGATCTGTTTTGCGTGGGCGATGATTGGCAGAGCATTTATCGTTTCGCAGGCAGTGATATCGGATATATTTTGAACTTTGAAAAATACTGGGGTTCTACCGAAATCAGTAAAATTGAAACAACCTATCGTTTTACTCAAAAACTTATAGAAATTAGCGGAAATTTCATAATGCAAAATCCAGTTCAGATCAAAAAGTCCATCAAAGGGAAAACTGATGCTGTAGGGTTTGCTTTAGGTGAAATTAGCGGATATACCGATAAGTTCTCCATTGAGTTTATGGCTAAAAAACTCGAAGATTTGCCGAGAGATAGTAGCGTGTTCTTCATTGGAAGATACTCCTTTGATGCAAAATTGTTGAGTGATAGTGGATTGTTTGAATGTCAATTTAATAATGTTAGCGGATACGTGGGAGTAAAATACCGAAAGCGAATAGATCTAAAAATGAGTTTTATAACTGCACACAAATCAAAGGGCTTACAGGCAGATTATATCTTTATTATTAATAATAAAAAATCAAGAATGGGTTTTCCCAGCAAAATACAAGATGCTGCTATACTAAACTTATTACTCGATAATTGTGATCAATACCCATATGCAGAGGAACGCCGTCTTTTTTATGTTGCATTGACAAGAGCAAAGAAAAAAGCGTTTCTTGTTACTGTTAATAATCAAGAATCCGAATTTGCTATGGAACTCAAAGAACGCTACGGTAACGAACTTAAACGAGAACAATGGGAATGCCCGTTATGTGGCGGGAAATTGTTGAAAAAGAGAGGACCGTATGGAGAATTCTTTGGATGTTCAAATTATAAGACTACAGGATGTAGATATAAAAGAAGGTTTAATTAAAATAATCAGTCCAGAGAAATCAGTTTTGCGGGCATTGTCGCAGCAAGCGCTGAATTTGCTACAGCAAATTCGCTTGTTAGGGAGATCTCTAACACCCCAAAATCCAGATAACATCAAGGAAAACTTGTGTTATACACTCCAAAAGAAAGGCGGGTGAAGAAAATGAAAGGCGTAATCTATGCAAGATATTCTTCGGATAATCAGCGTGAAAAATCTATTGAAGGACAGCTTCGCTAATGTAAGGCCTTTGCTGAGAAGAATGATATTCAAATTGTAGAAACCTACATCGACCGTGCGTTTTCTGTGAGAACCGACCGCCGTCCTGACTTTCAGCGAATGATAAAAGACAGTGAAAAGAATATGTTTGATGTTGTACTTGTATGGAAGCTTGACCGTTTTGCACGCAATCGCTATGACTCCGCACATTATAAATCCATTCTCAAAAGAAACGGCGTAAAGGTTATTTCTGCAACTGAAATCATTTCACAAGGTGCAGAAGCCATTTTGCTTGAATCTTTACTTGAGGGTTATGTCGAATACTACTCTGCCAAGCTTTCCAAAAAGGTCATTCGTGGTATGAAAGAGAATGCACTAAAATGTAAATACAACGGCGAGATTTCAATCAACAGCCTGACAAGAATGCTTCACAACAGAAAATATATCGGCGAATACAAATATCGTGATGTGGTGTGCCTGACGGTATTCCTGCAATAGTAACAAAGGATTTATTTGACAGAGTTCAGGAAAAACTGGCTAAAAATAAAAAAGCTCCTGCACGGCACAAGTCGGAGGATGATTATCTTCTTACTCCAAAACTATACTGTGGCAAATGTAAATCTTTTATGGTCGGTGAAAGCGGAACAGGCAGGAACAAGGTTCACCGTTATTACAAATGTGCAAGCGTAAAAAATCACAATGGCTGTGATAAGAAAACCGTTAAAAAAGACTGGATAGAAAACCTTGTTATCAAAGTCATCAAGGATATAATTTTCGATGATAATCTGATAAACGACCTTGCAGATACTTTAATTGAGGCACTCAGTAAAGAAAGTACGGTTTTACCGTTATTGAAAAAACAGCTTTCAGATGTTGAAAAAAGCATTGATAATATGCTGAATGCAATCCAGCAAGGCATCTTCACTAAATCAACAAAGGTAAGACTTGAAGAACTTGAACAACAGAAAAGTGATTTGAGTGTCCGCATTATGCAGGAGGAAATGGTTAAACCGCCTATTGACAAGGACAAAATCGTATTTTGTCTTACTCGTTTCCGCAAACTTGATACAACTAATTTTGAGCACAGGAAACGACTTGTTGACAGCTTCATTAACGCAATATACTTATTCGACGACAGGATAGTATTTACATTCAATTATAAAGACGAAAGCAGAACCATAACCTTTGACGATATAGAAAACTCGGACTTGTGTTCGGATTTGACTTCGCTTGGTGCACCAAAAGAGTAGTTTTTAACTGCTCTTTTTTCTTTTCTGAAAAACTAATTATAATATTTCGGAAAATTTAAAAACGGTTCTTGTGGTAAGGATAAGGGGATATGAATAAAATTCAGTATTAAAAAGCACAGGCTTTTCAAAATAACGAAAGTCTGTGCTTTTTATTTTCCTGTATCTATTTACTATTTCCTCTAAGCATTACATCGGCGGTGAAGATGCCGTCTTTTTGCGTGAAACGGCAGTAGCCGCCGCCCTTTTCGGCTATGCGGCGGACGGATTGTGTGCCGATGCCTTCGCCGCTGTGTTTGCTTGATTCAAAAATTCCGTTCTTTTCTTTTACAACTCCGTTGTAGAAGTTTTCTACTTTAATAAGCACTACATTATCCGAGTGCATTCTTGCAAACACGGTTATTCGTCGTTTGTCTGGTGCGGTTCGCATACTTGCCTCAAGCGCATTTTCAAGCAAATTAGAGAGCACAAGGCAAATATCAATTTCAGATACGGAAAGTTCTTTTGGAAGTTCGAGCTTGAATACACACGGTATTTCCAAATCTTTATACCTATGATAATAATGCCCCGCTACTCCGTCAATCGCATTGTTTTCGCACAGCTTGAGTTCCGAACTCGGAATGCTCTTGCTCATTTCGCTTAAATAATTTTCAAGGTATGCCCAATCTTTTCGTTTGACAAACGAATTAAGAATCGACAGATGATGCCGCATATCGTGACGGGCATGTCGGGTTTCTTCAATCGCCTTATTAAGCGTGTTGTACTGCTCTTGCTGCATATACAGAATTGTGTTTTCCTGCGTGAGCTTGTGATTGTTATTAAGGCTTTTTGCCATTATGTAAAACAAAGCGTAAAAAAGCAAAAGCAAACCGAGCATCGTACAACAGATTACAATATATCCCTGCATAATTCTTCCTGTATGCAGAATGTTTGGATTCCACGGTATTATAAATATGTTTATGGCGATAAAAACAGCGGGCAATATCCAGAACGCATACCATGTGTGAGCAATGTTTTCGTCGTCTATTAGGTCGCATACTGCGTGAGAGGCAGGGTAAAACGCAAGCATTACAAATATCCAGCAAAAAATATTGAAAACAATTCCGCCCGTAAGCCCGAACCAAGGCTCGATATTTTTAGGATAAACTATTGAGTCAATGGCTCGTGTTATGCTTGCAAGGCAGGCATAAACGCCGCACACGGCAAGTGCAATATTTGCGGATTTCAATATAGATGTCCTAAGCGTTGCGCAGTAGGCAACGCTCATAAGCATAAAGGCAGGCAGGATTAAAGAAATTGTTTTTATTTCAAACGAATAACAAAACAGTCCGCCCACTATGCAAAGCATAAGGAGTGTTGACAGCCAAATTGCCGTCAATGCGCCCATTTTTATTTTTAAATGCTGTTTCATAGGCAGGTATGCAAGTAAAGTGCCGGGTATCAGCACGGCAAGCTCAAGCATAGGTCGTAGCATTTCCGTCACAATATCACCTCTTGTTAAAAATAAAATCGGCGAACCGACTTTTTGCGGATTTTGTAAGACTTCGGCTGACCGAAATTCTCACTCCGTTGTTCAGTATAAATTCCGTTCCGTCAAAATCGCTTGCGTAATCAAAATTAAGAATTACTCCACGGTTGCACATAAAAAATCTTTCGTCGCTTTCAAGCTGTTTGCTGAACTCCGCAAATGTACTGCGAACCACGGTGGTTGCACAGTCGCTTTTGTATATGTTGATGCAGTGCTTAAAATGTTCGGCGTAGATTATTTCATTCAGCCTGATTCTCTGTGTGCCGCCTATTACTTTTACTTCTATATATTTGTCCGATGACGGCAGGCGGTTTAAAATATCCGTAAATGCAATTTTAAGTTCATCTGTCGTATATGGTTTGACAAGGTAGTCAAATGCCCTTACTTTAAAGCCCTCGAGTGCGTAGTCCGACGAAGTGGTTGTAAAAATCAGGATACATTCCTTATCAAATTCTCTAAGCAGTTTTGAAATTTCTATTCCGTTTTCTTTATCTATGTAAATATCCATAAATGCAACTTCAAATGCTGTTTGCTTTGAGGCATTTATAAAATCAATTCCTTTTTCAAATTCGTATATTTCTCCGTTAATGCTATTATCCGAAAGTAACTTGTTAAGCCTGCTTATCAGCAATTGTCTGTCACTTTTCAGATCGTCAATAACAGCAATGCGCATTGTAATCCCCTCGGTATGATATAACTATATTCAACATTGTACCACATTTTTTTGTAAAAATCTTGTCTTTGCATATCAATTTGTGACGGATTTCTGCAATTCGTGCTATTTGTATAGAATAAATCGCAAAATATAGGTATAATTATAAAAAATAAAAATATTGTTAAAGAAGGGAAACAAATGAACAAAGCAATCAGACTGACTAAATCGTTCACGGCACTGCTGCTCACAGCGATTATTACGCTCGGCACTTTTGCAGTGACTGCAAATGCG
The DNA here is from genome assembly GCF_040093295.1 of Ruminococcoides bili. Classification (NCBI taxonomy): domain Bacteria; kingdom Bacillati; phylum Bacillota; class Clostridia; order Eubacteriales; family Oscillospiraceae; genus Ruminococcoides; species Ruminococcoides bili. Next base: position 27,548 of record NZ_JBBNJY010000005.1, on the reverse strand, counting down.
GCAGAGCTAAAAAGTATGGATGCCTCAAAATCGGCAAAGTTTGACACAGCCAAGCTGTATTATATTTATCTTAATTTGCCTGATAATTACACCGATAAGCCGCTTGCCCGCAACGAGTTCCGTTGGAACATCAACGGTACAGGATATGGAGCAAATGTAGCTCATCTTGATTATCTCGGCGGTAAGCAATGTAAGATGAAGCTTCAGCAAAAAGGTGATTATTACGGTATAAAATGTGATGATTTTAAAAAATGGCTCGATGTTGAACATAAAAAGTCGGAGGTAGGTAATGTTATTCATCAATGGGACGACACATTGAAAAATGATAATCAATATTTCAGATTTGAGCCTGTACCGAACAAAGCAGATACATACTACATAATTGCTAAAATTACCGACCAAAAAAACAACAATCTTTATGTCGGTACGGAGAATAATGCTTATAAACAAGAATCAAAAATTGCATTGACATCTAAAAAAACAGAGTGGGTTGTTAGGGCTACGGACGATGTATCCGAAAATTTCGGAGAACAGCAGATTCCCGGCGGAGATTCCAATAAAACAAAGCCGCAGGAAAACGCTCCTGTTTTTATGCTTTATCCAAAAGATTATATCAGTGAAGTAAATGTAAATAATGACGCAGTGGTTCAAGGTAACTGCCTGCAGCTTTATTACACCGGCACAACTCCTAAAATTACTGCGGAATGGGTCAGCTCAAGAAGAGCTTACAGACTGAGAAGCTATGATATTAACGAGAATGTTCCGTATAACATTTATGATCCGTCACTCTCGTATGACGCCGTATGGGATGTAGACGGTACGAATAACCCCGATAAGGCTGTTATTCATGTTTGGAATAATTCAGGCGACAATCATTTGAGTCAGCTTTGGAGATTTATTCCTGTTGATTCCGAAGCTAATGTTTATTACATTTATAATGTAGGCAACAAGCTGTATCTTTCGATTGAGGGATATGAAAATAAAAACGATAACAATGATGTAAAACTTATTCTTTCCAAAAAAGCTTTTAAGTGGGATTTGAAATTCCTTAATATGAATTCATTAAATTCATATACTGCCGAAGATGTAAAAAACAAAACCGATAAAAGCTATGCAATAAACAGCGGCAATTGGATGTCACATTTGCCTGATGATATGTATCTTTCAGAGGTTAATATGCCCGGAACGCATGACACAGGCGCAACTTATATGACTGATGTCGCAGAACAGGTTTCAAAAGTATGTTGTCAGCAGCTTTATCCCGACGAACAGCTTAATTCGGGAGTAAGAGCATGGGACATAAGAATTAACAGAAGAAAATCAATTAACGAAGACAGTAATCCTACTATTATTCACGGATTGAATTATTACGACTGCCACAACAGGGACGGCAGTGATATGACTCTGCGTAACATAATGGACACTGCCAAAGATTTTCTTAAAGAACATCCTTACGAAACTGTTGTGATGACCTTGAAAGGAGATTCAAACGGCAGCGACGAAATTATCGGTGATATTGTTTTAAAGCAATATCTGAATAATAAAAATTATCCGATTTACAAACCGCAGAAGGGCGGAAGTGAGTATTCGCCTAAGCTCAAGGATGTAAGAGGAAAAATTGTATTTATTCGCAGACTTGATTTTTCGGACAGTTACATTAAAAAAGCAGAAAGCAAAGATTTAGGCTTTTCTGTAATGGACGCTTTCGGTATGGATGCAAGCAGATGGGACGATAATGATTATTCTCTTAATAAAAATGCCGTTCGTGTAGGAAACAGCAATATTTATGTACAGGATAATTACGGCGAGCGCGACGCAGATACAAAACTCCTTTATTTTTACAGCACAATTTCCGATGCTACTAATAATAAATACACTGAGCAAGGAAATTATCTTTTTAACTATTCGGGTGCTAAGGATAATATTAATCAGCCAAGAATAGTAAACAGGTCGCTTATGGAGGACAGCTTTTTGTCACAGCCTGCCACATCAAGCGCTATACAAAGCATTGGTTTTGTTATGGCAAACTATATTGACGCAAAACTAAGCGAAAGAATTTATATGACAAACTTTGTATCCCAACACACTCATACATATAATGAAAAGGGCTTTTGCACAATTTGCGGTCAGTATCAGCCTGCCGTTTATAATAAGAGCACCGATGTGTATACGATAAACAACGCAGGTCAGCTTTTCTGGTTCTCATCACTTGTAAACGGCGACCACAGCTATGCTGATTTTGATAAGCAAAATGCAGGTGCAAACGCAGAACTTGCCGCAAACATTGACCTTGAAAATAAGGAATGGGCGCCTGTCAATAATTATAAAGGCAATTTTAACGGCAAAGGACACAGTATTTTAAATCTTAATATAAGCAAGGTTTCAGATTACACAGGACTTTTCGGTTCTGTAAATGAGGGCAGTGTTTCCGATATTACGGTTTACGGCGACATTACAGTCAAAAATTCCGCAAGTCATATCGGCGGTGTTGTCGGCAACATTAATTTGGGTTCTGTCAAAAATGTAGTTTCTTATGTAAATATAAATAATGACAAATACGGTTCGCAGGTAACGCACGCAGGCGGCATTATCGGCTCTGTAGGAAATGATAAAACAGATATTGAGAAATGTATGTACTACGGAAACATTCACCTCAATAATTCTTCCGATTGTATCGGCGGCGTAATAGCTTATTCAAACGGCGGCGCAAGAGTTAAAAACTGCGCAAACTTAGGCACAGTTACAGCAACGCAAAGCGGCGCATATGTCGGCGGTATTCTCGGCTACCTTAACAATACAAACCCGACAATCGAAAACTGCTACAATTACGCAAAGATAAGCGATAACGGCAGTGGCATACATTGCGGCGCAATTATCGGTTGGGCAAGGAATTTTAACAAGTCGAATATCGCAAACAATTATTACAACAAAGATACGGGAAACACTCCGTTCGGTACAGACAGCAAGTTGGGGTTATCGGCAAACGAAAAAACAATTTCCGAATTTAAGTGCGGTGAAGTTGCATTTAAACTCAACAACGGTGTTACCGACGGCACACAGGCTTGGTATCAGAACATAGACAACGGTCTTACTCCTGACGATTACCCCGTATTTAACGGCGGTACGGTTTATTATGCGGACTTTGACAATACATATTCAAACTTTGAGAGAACACCCGATGAGTTTGACAAGGACGACGACGGCAGATTTATTATAAAAACCTACAGCGACCTTGTAAAACTTTCACAGGTTGTAAGAACCGATTACAAGCGATACGGCGACAAGAATTATATTCTTGTAAATAATATTTACGCAGATGAAAATTCAAGCTGGGCACAGGGAATCGGCTCTGTTGCTGAAAACAAACCGTTTAACGGCACATTTGACGGCAACGGCTACAGCATAGGCGCACTTAATATTTCCGCAGGCGAGTACGGCGGACTGTTTGAATTTATCGGAGAAAAAGGCATTGTAAAAGATTTGTTTGTTTATGACTGCGACTTTAAGGGCAGTGCAAAAACAGGCGGCGGAATTGCGGCTGTAAATGACGGTGTGATTGACCATTGCGTAAGCGGTATAAACGCTGTATCGGGTACAATCTTTATCAAAAATTTAAAAATCAACGCATCGGATCTTAACTCGATTCTTAACGCAGATGTCTGCGGCGGTGTTGCGGGTATTAACAACGGTAAAATTACAGGCACACGAAATTGCTCAATCGTAAAGGGCAACGAGTGCGGCGGTATTTCGGCAATTAACACAGGCAAAATTTACGGTTGTGCAAACACAGGCAAGACAGGACTCGATACTTCAACAGTTGCAGGCGGTTTAGTCGGCAAGAACAGCGGCAAAATCGAAAGCTCCTATAACTGCGGCAATGTACTTTGCAAAATCAATTCTGCAAAGGGTTCGATTGTCGGCTTGAACGGCATTGCGGAAACTGACGGTGTAACAGTCAAGAATGTATTTTACACAGCACAAAATTCACTCAATGCAGTAGGCACTGATTCACAGGCAAAAGCCGACAGTACAAATATTGCATACGAAAGAACGGTTGAAATGGCAAGTGCAAGCCTTGCGGATAAGTTAAACAGTGTTACAGATGACAGCATAAACTTTATTTGCTCTGACTTTAACAGAGGTTATCCGTACATCAAAGGCAGCTTCCTAAAGTACAGCGTTAAATCTGTAGGCAACGGCATTACTCTTTCGGGCAATATGCACTCGTCACTCAATGTAAGCTACACTGCTTATTCAACAGATGACGAACAGTATAAAAAATTCGAGTCGCTTATTAAGGACGGAAAAATTCTTGATTTTTACAAGGGCACACTTTCGGACAATAACGGAAACTCTGCATTTGCGGAATTTTGGTGTGACAATAATTTAAAACTCACCTTGCCGGTAAGCGGCAAAAATGTAAGCCTTGCGGTACTTGACGGCGACGGCGGCATAAAATACATAAAGCCCGACTCTTTTGAAAACGGAAAAGCAGTGTTTACATTATCACAGCCGACTGATTTTGCACTTGTAGAAACCTCGTCAAGCGGCGCTAGCAACACAGGCAATACACAGATTGACAATACAACAATAAAGACGGGCGCAACCGTGATTTATACAATTTCATTTACGGCAATTATCGCTTTGCTTGCCTTTGCTGTATTGAAGAAAAGAGGACGGATTGAAAAATAAAAAAATATATTGCAATTACAGCGGCACTTATTGCTGTAATCGGAGTGCTAAACGCAGTATTAATCTACAATAACATAAACTCTCAACCTGCCGCACTTTAATAAGGAGGTACTATTTATGGGTATATTTGACAGCTTAAAAAATATGACAAATCAGACTGTAAAAAACAGTGTTTCAAATGCTGTTTCGGGAGCAGTAAACAATGCAATGTACAAAAGCAAAACATTTGTATTTGCCGATTATCCGAAAAATGCAGATGAACTCAAAAAAATGCCGGAGCTTGACTTTTCGTCACCTCTTTCAACAGCGGCATTTGCAATGCTTGTGTTGCTTGAATATGATGAAAGTCCGGAAAACACAATAGAAATGCTCAATGTATTAAAAGGACCTCAGCCGATGAACGGGATGGATATTCAGTTTTTGCGTGACAGAATCAAGGGCAGGGGATATATTCCTCGCTCGTATTTTGAGGGTTCATCCGTGAAGAACGATTATACACCGAATGTTCCGTACAAAATAACCGTTTCCGAGTATGCATATACCTATCAGAGCGAGGGTTATGCAAAGGTTCAGGTTCAGTCGTCGGGAGCGGACTCACCTCGCCCGATTGAGCTTCGCAGAAAGGGCGATCAATGGTTCTTGTGGCGCAATCTTGCACTCTCCGACATACGAACTCCCGCTTCGAATGACCCTTGGGCATAAAGGAGAGATTTTTATTAAAATCAAGAAAAAAGCAAAGCGTATTTCGAGTGTTGCCCTGTGTGCTTATGCTTTTAACGGCTCTTCCGATTACAGCCGTAACCGTAAATGCATTACAACAATAAAAACGGGCGCAACCGTGATTTATACAATTTCATTTACGGCAATTATCGCTTTGCTTGCCTTTGCTGTATTGAAGAAAAGAGGACGCATTGAAAAATAAAAAAATATATATTGCAATTATAGCGGCACTTATTGTTGCAATCGGAGCGCTAAGCGCAGTATTAATCTACAATAACATAAACTCTCAACCTGCCGCACCCACACAGGGTGTGGTAGGGGAGGTACGCACTGATTGGGATACAGGCATAGACGAAAACTCAAAAGGCAGTGACAATACCAAAAAAACAGGCGTGCAGATACCCGGCTACAGCACTGCTGAAATGAATGCGGGCGATACCTCTCTGCACATCAGTATCGGCAATCCAAAGTCAAACACCTGCGGCTTATACGCAACGCTAAGACTTTCCGACGGAACTGTGCTTTATAAATCGGATTTGCTTGAACCCGGCAGCGGTCTTACAGATGTACCGCTTTTAAAGTCGCTTGAGAAAGGCGAGTATCAAGCAATGGTTTTGTATGAATGTGTAACTCTTGACGATTCGCATCAAAAACTCAATTCGGCGGAATCGGAGTTCACACTTAAAGTTAAGTAAAATACCGATAAATTCGGTAAAAATAAAGAAAGAAGTGTTTATATGAAAAAAATAAAATTTATATCGGCAATTATGGCGGCTATGCTCGCCGCAACAGGCGTGGTTTCCGCATCGGCGGCAACCCTTACAAACGAAAATCCCGATTCTTCCACAGAAGTTACCGCAAGAATTGAGGGTACACAACCGGGAGATGTAAGCTATGTTATTACAATCCCCGATATGGTTGATTTCGGCACTCTTGCACAGCCGCAGACAGATACACAGAGCAACAAGTATCTCAACTTTGATGTGACTGCAACAGAACTTAAACTTAACGATAACAACTTTGTATCTGTTTATATTAACGGTCAGGACATTGACGATAAGTTCTACATTACGCAGAAAGACGCAACCAACCCGTTCAAAATTAAGTATGATATTTATTCGGAAAAAGTAAATGACGATAATGTTGCCGACAAAATCCCTATCAATGACGCAGGTGCTCCGGGAGCAAAAGGTTTCCACTTTACAACCTTCAGCGCCGATTCACAGGGTCAGGTTCAGGAGGGTACACTTGTACTTAATCAGCAGGCACTCTACGGACAAGACCTTGACGCTATTGCAGGCGATTACAGCGGTACAATGACATTCCACAGCTCAATTGTAACAATATGATTATGAAATGACTGATTTTAAAAAATTGCTTAGCGCAATTGCGGTTTGTACGGTGATTGCCGCAGTCTTTATAACGGCTACCGTTTCGGTAACGGCAAGGGATGAGGGCAGTACGCAGATTACGGCTAACATTTTATCACCGACAACTCAACCGTATTCCACAGTCCCGACCGTACCCGTACAGGATAACACGAGTATGGTAACGGGAACACAAACATATTTGCTGATAGCCTTGCTGTTGTGCATTGCATTGCTTGCTTTTGTTATATTATTATTTTTTATTCACAATAAACATATGAGGTGACTATGAAAGTATTTAATTGTATTTTGGGTATTTTGACTGTTCTTGCGTCAATTTATTGCATATTTTATCCCGGACTTACATTTCTTAACATCGGTTGGATTGTAACGATAATTCTCGGATTATGGGGAATTTCCTCAATTGTTTCGTATGCAGCTTCACGCAACGACGGTAATAATAAAGAAAAAGCTTTAATGGGAACTTTAGGTCTTATAGCAGGCATAGCTGCGGCGGTTGTGTCTGCGCTCGCAATGTTTATGCCCGGCATAAGAGTGATGTTTGATATATTAATCCTTGCGATTTTTGCGGTATGGCTTATTGTAGACGGAATCTCCTCTATAGCAACATCATTCAAGGTTAAAAAATCAGGTTCAAGTGTATGGGTACTTCCGCTTATATGCGGAGTGCTCGTACTGCTTGCAGGCATATACGGAATATTTAATCTTATATTCACAGCGCAAACACTCGGACTGTTTATGGGCATTTTGCTTATGACATACGGTATAAGACTGATTCTTTCGGCATTTAAAAATTAATTTGCTATCCACTCATTTCCCTTATATAAAACAACAGCCTCTCGGTGTTTTTACATCAAGAGGCTGTTGTGCTTTTTTATATTTGGTTCCGGAGTAAATGTTGGAGTAATATCGGTAAATTATATTTTAGCAGATTGCTTTATCAATCAATTACGCTTTTTCTTTACCCTTATTTGCAAATCTTTTTGACGGTCTGTAGATAATCAACGCTATAAATATCAGCACTGCTGTTGTGGATAAGCTGACAGGGTAAGCGGTCATTATCGTTACAAAAGTTCTGTTTGCGGGGAATACGGTATTTATCCATATTATTCGCAACACGCATACGCCTACGGTAGTGAGAATTGCAGGAACAAGCGAAAATCCGAATCCTCTTAAGTATCCCGACATTACCTCATACAGCATTGAGAATATGTAAGCTATAAAAATAATTACAAGTCTTGTATAGCCTATTTCTATTACTTCGGGGTTGTTGTTGAATATTGACAGCAAAAATTTTCCTGTTATAAGCACTATAAGTATTGCCGTGCCCGATGCAATTGCGTCTTCGATAAGGCAAAGGAAAAGAGTTTTTTTACAACGGTCAATCTTATTTGCACCAAAGTTTTGTCCGACAAATGTTGTGCAAGCCTGACTAAACGAGTTCATCACATTGTAAGCGATAATCTCTATGTTGAATGCCGCACTTGACGCCGCAATTACAACAGTGCCGAGGCTGTTAATCGCACCTTGAATTACAATATTCGCAACCGCAAACACCGCACTCTGTATTCCTGCCGGAAGTCCTATCTGCATAATTTTCGCAAAGACTTTTCCGTCTATTCTTAGCTTTTTAAATTCTACTTTTATGTATTTGTCGCTTTTTACGAGCTTTATATAAAGAATACCTGCGCTCACAACATTTGCAAGTACCGTTGCGGTTGCTACTCCGTTTACCGACATTTTAAGTACGATTACGAAGAACAGATTAAGCAGTACATTCAAAATTCCCGACAGCGTAAGCGCAATAAGCGGCATTTTGGTTTCACCTATACTTCTGAAAATCGCCGCCTCAAAGTTGTACAGCAGTATGACAGGCATTCCGAGAAAATATATTCTCAAGTACAACAGTGCAAGCTCAAGCACATCATCGGGTACATTCAGCACCGTAAGCAACGGCTCGGCTATAAGTTCGCCGATTATCGCAACCAATACACCGCCGATTACCGACACTACCATTGAGGTATGTACCGCCTTTTGTACGGTCTGCCTGTCATCTCGTCCTATGGCGTTTGCTATTACAACATTTGCGCCGAGCGCTATGCCGATAAATAAGTTCAGTATCAGACCGATAATCGGGCTGTTTGCTCCTACTGCCGCTACCGCTGCGGTTTTGTCGGTTTGTGCAAAGTTGCCTACTATTGCTATATCGGACGCATTAAAAAGCTGTTCGAGTATTCCCGTTGCCGCAATCGGCAGGGCAAAAACAGGCAGTTTGTTCCATATACTGCCGTTGAGCATATCAAGCTTTTGCTTTTTTAATTCTTTTTCCATTAAATCCACCTTTTTGTTTCACATAAATTCATACTATATAGATTATATTCCTAATTTTTACAATTTTCAACTGTTAAATGGTTGCATATAGACATAAGTTTTATTATAATATAAGGAAAGAAAAATTATGAAATGAAAAAATGAAATGAACATTTGCATTTATAGGGGTGGCATTATTTATGGAAATGGATAAACTAAAGCCAAAACAAAGTGCTTTTATTACAAGGGTTGGCGGTGACGGAGCATTAAGACACCATTTGCTTGATATGGGACTTACACCCGGCACTGAAATTACTTTGCAGAAAATAGCGCCGATGGGCGATCCGATTCAAATTGAAGTGAGAGGCTATGAGCTTACGCTCCGACTTGATGAGGCTAAGAAAATTGAAATTGAAAACATACACGAACGAAAAGTTGTTGCCGACAGCAAACCGCAAAGGCATAAATCTATTCCGCATCCACGAGTAGGCGAGCTTGGCGAGGCAAACGATTATCATATTCACGATGAAAGCAAAGCACTGCCGAAAGACAGCAAACTTACATTTGCGCTTGCAGGAAACCAAAACTGCGGCAAAACCACTTTGTTTAATCAGCTTACGGGCGCTAATCAGCATGTGGGCAATTTTCCGGGTGTTACCGTAGACAGAAAAGACGGCACAATTAAAAATCACCCTGAGGCAACAGTTACCGACTTGCCGGGTATTTACTCATTGTCGCCGTATTCGAGCGAAGAAATAGTTACACGAGATTTCTTGATAAAAGATAAGCCGAGCGGAATTATAAATATTGTAGACGCCTCAAACCTTGAGCGAAATCTATGCCTTACTATGCAGCTTATGGAACTTGGTATTCCTATGGTGCTTGCGCTGAATATGATGGACGAGGTGCGAGAAAACGGCGGAAGTATCAGAGTAAACGAGCTTGAGCAAATTCTCGGAATACCTGTTATTCCTATTTCAGCCGTAAAAAATGAGGGTATAGACGAGCTTGTAAGTCACGCACTTCATGTGGCAAGATTTATGGAAAAGCCGGGGCGAATAGATTTTTGCACAGACAGTGTAGATAAAAAAGACCCTGTCGGAGCGGTTCACCGCTGCATACACGCCGTAGTGCATATGATAGAGCCTGAGGCAAAGCAATCGGGACTGCCGCTGCGATTTGCCGCAACAAAGCTGATAGAAAACGATGTGCCTATTGAAAAGCTGCTTAACCTGACCGATGACAAAAAGCAGGCATTTGAGCACATTGTATCCGTAATGGAAGATGAAACGGGACTTGACCGAGAGGCCGCCATTTCAAATATGCGATTCAGCTTTATAGAAAAAATGTGTCAAAAAACAGTTGTCCGTCCGCACGAAAGCAAAGAGCATAAGCGAAGTATGAAAATTGACCGATTGCTTACAGGCAGATATACCGCTATTCCTTGCTTTATTGCAATTATGGCACTCATATTCGTTATGACCTTTAACCTTGTGGGCGCATGGCTCTCTGACCTAATGAGTTTAGGCGTAGATTCTGTTATATCGCTTATAGACAACGCACTCACCGCCGTACAGATTAACCCTGTTGTGCATTCGCTTGTGGTAGACGGCATATGCAACGGTGTGGGCAGTGTAATCAGCTTTTTGCCTACAATCGTAACTCTGTTTTTCTTTTTGTCTATTCTTGAGGATACAGGTTATATGGCAAGGGTTGCCTTTGTAATGGATAAGCTGTTAAGAAAAATAGGACTGTCGGGCAGAAGTTTTGTGCCAATGCTTATAGGCTTTGGCTGTTCTGTTCCTGCAATTATGTCAACACGAACACTCTCAAGCGAAAGAGATAGAAAAATGACAATCCTGCTCACTCCGTTTATGAGTTGCAGTGCAAAACTGCCGATTTATTCGCTGATTATAAGCGTATTTTTCCCAAGGCAGTATCAGGCGCTTGTAATGGTGGGACTATACATATTCGGCATTATTTGTGCCATTATTTATGCTTTGATTTTAAAAAGCACAAAGTTCAAGGGCGAGCCTGTTCCGTTTGTAATGGAGCTGCCTAATTACCGACTTCCATCGGCAAAGAGCGTTGTGCATCTCATTTGGGAAAAGGCAAAGGGATTTATAGAAAAGGCATTTACAATTATTTTTGTAGCGTCAATTATAATTTGGTTTTTGCAGACCTTTGACGCAAGATTTAATGTTGCCGAATCACCCGAACAGAGCCTGCTTGCAATGATTGGCAGCTTGGTTGCTCCTATTTTTGCTCCGCTCGGATTTGGCGATTGGCGAGTATCAACAGCTCTCATTACAGGCTTTACAGCAAAAGAAAGCGTTGTGTCTACACTTACTGTACTTATGGGCGGAGATGCCGAGCTTGTAAGTACATTGTTTACTCCTTTTACCGCCGCTGTATTCCTTGTATTTACTTTGCTTTACACTCCTTGCGTTGCCGCTATTGCAACCGTAAAGCGAGAAATGGGCGGTACTAAGGCGGCTGTCGCAACTGTTATTATTCAGTGCGCAATCGCATGGTGTGTGGCTTTTCTTATTCACGCAGTCGGTCTTGCCTTTGGCTTGGCTTAACGGAGGGCGAATATGGATATACCGAGTATTATAATTTTAGTAATTGTAGCTCTTTTGGTTATTCTCGCCGTAAGAAAAGCTAAAAAGGATAAGATGATTTCAAAGTGTGGCGGTAATTGCTCAGCCTGCACGCTAAAATGCAATAAAAAATAATTTAAGCAAGGCGGTTTAATTTCCGCCTTGCTTTTTTGTGATTACCAAATGGCATAGCAAGCAATTTGAAATAGGCATTAGACATTTGTAAAACAAAGGAGTATAATATAAATACAGTTTAAATACAAGCTGAATTTCTTTGAAAGGTTGATTATAATGAAAAAGTTAATAGCATATTTTTCACCAAGCGGTAACACTAAGGCAATGGCAGAAAAGCTTGCAAAGGCAACAGGCGCAGACTTGTTTGAAATAAAGCCGCAGACGCCTTACACAAGAGCCGACCTCGACTGGACAAACAAAAACAGCCGTTCTTCGGTTGAAATGAACGATAAAAGCTATCGTCCGCAGATTGCCCAGCTTCCTAACAGTCTTGCGAATTACGATACAATTTTTATCGGTTTCCCAATCTGGTGGTATGTTGCTCCAACAATTATCAACACATTTGTAGAAAATGTTGACTTAGACGGTAAAAAGGTTATTCCGTTTGCAACTTCCGGCGGCAGCGGAATGGGTAAGACTTTGGCAAATCTAAAGCCGAGCTGCCCGGGCGCAAATTGGGTTGAGGGTAAAGTAATTAACGGTATGAGCGAAAAAGCCCTTGCCGATTGGGCAGAAAAACTTTAATTTAATAAGGTAAAGCTATGCATAGGCTGTATGAGTGTTGGTGCGGCGGAGAAAACTATGACGGCGCACGACCGTGTAATTTTGATTGGGTAAAACACCTTAGAGAGGAATGTGAAAAGTACAATGTCACTTTTTGCTTTATAGAAACGGGTACTGTGTTTATCAAAGACAGCAAAACTTATCTTATGCCGAAAAAACAGCTTCAAAGCAAGATGGCTTATAAATCTAAAATGAATTTAAGCGAAAAACCGATCGAATGGAAACTTTGCGATAACTTCGGTGACAAAATCCCGAAAAATAAGCTCTATGTGCCATTAAGCGAAAATTAAAATACAGATAAATATTTTACATTATGCTTGACAGTGTATGATTATTTTTTATATAATTGTAACAGTTTGTTTTTAGGAGAGTTTCTATGGAAAGAGAAAGTTTTAAGTCACGGCTTGGATTTATTCTTGTAAGTGCGGGCTGTGCAATCGGTATCGGCAATGTATGGCGATTCCCGTATGTTGCAGGCGAAAACGGAGGCGGTCTGTTCGTTTTGCTTTACCTCGTTTTCCTTGTTCTTATGGGTATTCCCGTATTGACAATGGAGCTTGCAGTGGGCAGAGCAAGCCGAAAAAGCGCCGTACTCGGCTACAAAAAACTTGAAAAGCCAAAAAGCAAATGGCATATTCACGGTTGGTTCTGTATGCTTGGCTGTTATCTGCTGATGATGTACTACACAACCGTTTCAGGGTGGATGACAAGCTATTTTTACAAATTTGCAACAGGCACTTTTGAAAGCGGAATGACCTCTGAGCAAGTCAGCGGTGTATTCTCTCAGTTGCAGTCAAACCCGATTGAAATGGTTATATGGATGGCTATTATTACCATACTCGGCTTTTTGGTGTGTAGCAGAGGTATTCAAAAGGGAATAGAAAAGGTGAGCAAGGTTATGATGATTGCTTTGCTTGTGCTCATTCTCGCACTTGCCGTAAACAGCATTTTGCTTAGCGGTGCAGGCGAGGGACTTAAGTTTTACCTTGTTCCCGATTTTGAAAAAGTATCCGAAATAGGTATCGGCAACATTGTTTCCGCCGCTATGAATCAGAGTTTCTTTACTTTGAGCCTCGGTATTGCGGCTATGGAAATTTTCGGAAGTTATATGTCAAAGGACGATACTCTTCCGGGCGAGTCCGTGAAAATCTGCGCACTCGATACTTTTGTGGCAATTATGGCGGGACTTATTATTTTCCCTGCGTGTTTCTCATACGGAGTTGAGCCCGACCAAGGCCCTGCACTCATATTCATTACCTTGCCAAATGTATTTGTAAATATGGCAGGCGGAAGAATTTGGGGCACGCTGTTCTTCCTCTTTATGACATTTGCCTGTTTCTCAACAATCATTGCCGTGTTTGAAAATATTATTTCGTTCTGCATTGATATGTTCAAAATCAGCCGCACAAAATCAGTGATTATCAACGCCGTTATAATTCTGATTGCAAGCCTGCCTTGCGTTTTCGGATTTAATATTTGGAGCGGTTTTGAGCTGTTTGGTCAGAATGTTCTCGGTATGGAGGACTTCCTTGTAAGCAATATTTTGTTGCCTGTCGGCTCGCTTATTTATCTGCTGTTCTGCGTTACAAAATTCGGTTGGGGATTTGACAATTACCTTACTGAATGTAATACAGGCAAGGGTATGAAATTTGCAAGATTTTTAAAGCCTTATTTCCAATTCGTACTCCCGATTCTTGTGCTTATTGTACTTGTACAGGGCTTTATAAAATAATTTAAAATCAAATCTCCCGATATTGCATTAATCTTGCGTATCGGGAGATTTTTTTGTCTAAACAGTTAGTTAAACCGTAATTCTAAAATTTTCAAAAATATTTTCAGAAAAATTATTGCAATTAGTGCAACTTTTACCTTTTTTGCAATGTAATTGAGGTGATATTTTGAAAAACATTAAAAACTTTTTTACATTACCAAACGAGGTTTTCTGCCTTATGCTCACTCCGTCCGAGCTTGCCGTTTTAAGCTATCTTGTGCGTTGCAGTGACGATACAGGCATTTGCTATCCGTCTATTCATACAATTGCAACAGCTTGCGCAATGTCAGACAATACAGTACGCAAGTGTGTGCGAAAACTTGAGGACAGAGAGATTATCTCAAAGTCCGGCGGCTTTCGTGCGAGCAAATTCGGCAAGGAGCAGAACACTTCTTTTATATATGAACTCAACCCGAATTTTTACAACGAAGGTTTTGCAAGAGCAAATCTTGTGGATTATTTTACAAAGAGAAACGCTCAACCTTAAAAAATCAATGCAGTAGGGTGCTTAAAATATTGAGGATAACCGCTTTATTTTTGCACCTGCCTGCTTCATAATCTGAACCCTAATAAAACTAAATAAAGAAAACTTATTAAAAAATACTAACCGAACATTCGCAGTCGGTCGCCGATTGTGAGTGCTTTTTGTATTTTCTCCGTTTAAGTATTTTTACTGCAATATAACAGTGAATTTTATATGCTGAAAAGCATTATTTTTGAAAAAATCGAGTAAACTTTTTTGTTTTTTGGAGGATAATTTAGCGTTAGCTAAATTTCAATGCCCGACCGACACTCCGCTAAACCATAATTTACTAATGCTGACATTCAGAACAGAACGCAAAAAGCAAAAAAATAAAAACCACTGCAAAAATGCAGCAGTCTTTAAAAAATATGACTGTATCTGTAAGCCGGGTTCTGTCGTGAACAGCTATCTATCTTGGCAGCCCGTTGCCGGAACTGCTCAATGCCACCTCCTAAGGACACGCCGAGCAAGCGTATAATGTCCTACCACGGTGTTGCTTCAAATAGGGTTTACACGGCAGATAACTCTCGCTATCTCCGGTGAGCTCTTACCTCACCTTTCCATCCTTACCACAAAAGTGGCGGTAATTTTCTGTTGCACTATCCCTGGAGTCGCCTCCGGCGGCCGTTAGCCGTTATTTTTGCTCTGTGAAGCCCGGACTTTCCTCGCAAAACGCCTTTCGGCAATTTCCCGCAGCTGTTCAATACACTCATATCTATAATACTATATGATTTTTTGCAAAATGTCAACTTAAATTTTCATAAAATAGCTTGATATATCCGATTTTTCAGTTTATAATAAATAAAGATTTGTAACAAAGGAGAGTTTATAATGGACATAAGACAGAAATCACTCGAAAAGCATTACGAATGGAACGGTAAAATCGAGGTAGTATCACGAGTTCCTATTTCTAATGCCGAGGATTTATCTCTTGCATATACACCGGGTGTTGCCGAGCCTTGCCTTGAAATTCAGAAAGATTACGACAAGTCTTTTGAGCTTACAAGAAGAAACAATCTTGTTGCAGTAGTAACAGACGGTACAGCGGTTCTCGGTCTTGGCGACATCGGCCCCGAGGCAGGTATGCCTGTTATGGAGGGCAAATGCGCTCTCTTTAAAGAGTTCGGCGATGTTGACGCATTTCCTATCTGCGTAAGAAGTAAAGATGTTGACGAAATCGTAAATGCAATTTACCTTATCAGCGGTTCATTCGGCGGTATTAACCTTGAGGATATTGCCGCTCCCCGTTGCTTTGAAATTGAGAAAAAGCTTAAGGAAAAGTGCGATATTCCGATTTTCCACGATGACCAGCACGGTACAGCCGTAATCGTTGCCGCAGGACTTATCAATTCTTTAAAGCTTGTAGGCAAAAAGTTTGAGGACATAAAGGTTGTTATGAACGGCGCAGGCGCAGCAGGCATTGCCATTGCCAAGCACCTCCTCAATATGGGCGTTAAGAACATTACTCTTTGCGACAGTAAGGGTATCATCTGCAAGGGTGACGAAAGACTTAATGCCGTTAAGCGTGAAATGGCAGAGATTACTAACCTTGAGCATATGACAGGCACACTCGCAGACGCTATGAAGGGCGCAGATGTATTTCTCGGTATTTCAGCCGCAGGCTGTGTAAGCGAAGAAATGGTTGCTTCTATGGCAAAAGACCCAATCCTCTTTGCTATGGCTAATCCTACTCCTGAAATTATGCCTGACCTTGCCAAGAAAGCAGGCGCTGCCGTTGTAGGTACAGGCAGAAGTGACTTTCCGAACCAGATTAACAATGTTCTCGCTTTCCCGGGCATTTTCAGAGGTGCTCTTGATTGCCGTGCAAGCGACATCAACGAAGAGATGAAAGTTGCCGCTTCATTTGCAATCGCTTCACTCGTAAGCGACAGTGAGCTTAATGCCGACTACATTCTTCCCGAGGCTTTCGATAAGAGAATCGGTAAGACTGTTGCCGAGGCTGTTAAAAAAGCCGCTATTGAAACAGGCGTTGCAAGAATTTGATAAATGTATAAATTTACGGGGCTGTCGAAAGGCAGTCCCTTTTGTATTTGAATTTTTTGTAATTATATAGTATAATAGATGTATTAAGACAAAAAGTTGGTGCATAGCTTGATAATTCACGATATTTCAAGGGATATTCTCACAAGCAAGGTCTACGAGGGTGACCCGCAGACCGAGGTAAACAGAATAAAAAGTATTGAAAACGGCGATGATTACAATCTTTCTGCCATTAGTATGAGCACCCACACAGGCACTCATATTGACGCTCCTCTGCATTTTTCGAGCGACGGCAGTTCTATATCCAAAATGCGCCTTAATACCTTTACGGGCAAATGTACGGTAGTCACGGTCAACGGTATTCTTACGGGCGAAGATATGGACAAAATTCTTGCGCACAGCCGTAAGAAACTGCTTTTGCACGGCAACTGCAAGGCTTTTGTGTCTGCTTTTGCCGCCAGAGTGCTCGCTGACAGCGACGTGGTTATGATTGGCACGGACGCACAGTCAATCGCACCCGAATATGACGAGAACGAAACGCACAAAATCCTTGCAAATGCAGGCATTGCGATTTTGGAAAACCTTGATTTATCGGATATAGCAGACGGCGACTATGAGCTTTTTGCATTTCCTATTAAGCTTGGCGGTCTGGAGGCGGCACCTTGCCGTGCAATTTTGTTTGAACAGGAAAGAGGTCTTTGATATGGTAAAAATGGTAGTATTTGATTTGGACGGCACACTTGTAAATTCTCTTGTTGACCTTGGTATTGCCACCAATGAGGGACTTAAGCAGGCAGGCTTGCCTGTACATCCTATGGAGAATTACAATCATTTTGTAGGCAACGGCAGAGAAATGCTTGTAAAGCGTGCAATGGGCGAGAAAAGCGAAGATAAGGCACTTTTTGATACGGTTATGAACGGATTTAACACTTACTACGGCGCTCACAGCAACGACCATACAGCCGAGTACAAGGGCTGTACCGAACTTTTGGAGCAGCTCGACAAAAACGGCATTATGACGGCCGTACTTTCAAACAAACCCGATGAATTTGTAGGCGCTATCCTTGCAAAAGTGTTCCCGAACCATAAGTTCACCGAGGCTTGGGGCAACAAAAAGGAATATAAGTGCAAACCCGACGGCGAGGCTTTAAACGCAATTTTGAGCAAGCACAATGTAAAGCAGAGCGAGTGTATTTATATCGGCGACAGCGATGTTGATGTGTTCACCGCAAAGAATGCAGGCGTAAGTATGCTTGGCGTTGAATGGGGATTCAGAGGCAGGAAAGAGCTTACGGAGGCAGGCGCTCCGCAGGTTGCCGCAACCGCCGACGAACTTTTGAATATGATTTTGGCACAGAAATAAGGACGAACGATGAACAAGGTAAATTATCAGAAAATCCTTGACGGAATAATCTCAAATCTTCAAAAGACAAATACTGTTCCGACACTGCTTTTGCATGTCTGTTGTGCGCCTTGTTCAAGCTATTGTCTTGAGTATTTGTCGCAGTATTTTAAAATCACGGTTTTCTTTTATAATCCCAATATTTCTGAAAGGGCTGAATATCAGCACAGATTAAACGAAGAAAAACGCTTTATTTCCGAAATGAATTTTAAGTATCCCGTAAATATTATTGAGGGCGAATATTCTCCTTTAGAATATTTTTCTGCCGTAAAAGGTCTTGAAAACGAACCCGAGGGAGGGGAAAGGTGTAAAAAATGCTTTGAACTGCGCCTTGAAAAGACCGCCCGCATTGCCCGGGAAATGAATTTCGATTACTTTACAACCACTTTGACGATAAGTCCGCTGAAAAACGCACCGTTACTGAATCAAATAGGCGAGCGTTTCGCTGATGTTTACGATTTAAAGTGGTTAAACAGTGATTTTAAGAAAAAAGAGGGTTACAAACGCTCAATCGTACTTTCTGCCGAGCATAATTTGTACAGACAGAATTACTGCGGCTGTGTTTTTTCAAAGCGTGAGGCGGCGGAAAAAGAATAAATTTACAGAATTTTGAAAAAGTTTGAAAAAAATTCAAAAAAATCTTGACAAACGGCTGAAAAAATGGTATAAAATATATCGTTGCGTAAGATAATCGGCAATACGGAGAGATGTCCGAGTGGTTTAAGGAGCTAGTCTTGAAAACTAGTGATCCCGCAAGGGACCAAGGGTTCGAATCCCTTTCTCTCCGCCACTTGATTGCCGATTTTCTTATCGCTTTATATATACGGTTTAAAATATTTTATATAAAAATTTATTTTAACTGTTGACAAATATATCACAAAGTGATATAATAAATATCGTTGAGTTGTGATAATATTCAATACGGAGAGATGTCCGAGTGGTTTAAGGAGCTAGTCTTGAAAACTAGTGATCCCGCAAGGGACCAAGGGTTCGAATCCCTTTCTCTCCGCCATTTATTCAATATTTTTTGTAGTTTAACTACACGGAGGATTACTCAAGTGGTTAAGAGGCTCCCCTGCTAAGGGAGTAGGTCGCTAACGCGGCGCGAGGGTTCAAATCCCTTGTCCTCCGCCAAAGGATAGTCTGAGGTTTTATACTTCAGACTATCCTTTTTATTAACTAATAATTGTTTTTTGGCGTTCAGGAAAAACTTTCCTCGACAATGAACAGGTGTAGGTGAATAACGCTTTCATACTCTACAGTCTATGTCACACTATCTCCCAACAGGGTGATTGTTCTATTGGCGGTTTTATGCGAACTTTCACAAGTTGGCTCGAATAGAGTCTTTTTATCTCTATTCCTTCACACTTTTGACAGGCTCACATTATTTTGTATTGTATCACACTTTTAGACTTTATGTAGAAAAGTCGGGTTTTAATTATTATCATAGTATTAAAGGCTGCTACAAATTTTGTAGCAGCCTTTTCTTAGTTGAATTTTTGATTTTAAGTTGTAATTTTTGCTAATTAATTGGAATTTGCTTTAAACAATATTCCTTATACCAACTATTATCCGCTGATATTAATCTACTGTTCTATGACTTATAAGTTTCCAAAACTTGCAAATGAAAATAGGAAATAATACGGTGCGGTTGTAATAGTTAAAATAAAAACCGAATAGAATTTTTTTGGCTTGCTTAATTCGGATTTTCTGAACACGAAAAAGTAATACATAATACAGCTTGCTATGAGAGAAACCGCAATCAAGGCAAGAATAATGTAAAAGCTCTCAGCAAATGCTTGATTGTCATCGCCCAAGTATGAATATTGAGGATAAATGGCATAGATGAACAGACAGAAGTAATACTGCAGAAATGTTATACCATCAATTTCAATTACAGAGATATTTGTAGTATTGCTTAAAATTATTAAAACTAAAGAAACAATGCCAATCGCTGCTAAGTCAGCCACAATGCCAAATATATAGGTATCTCTCTTCATCTGAGAAGTTATGTATTCATCGCCAAACTTAACCGAAAGGAGGTATGTAACATAGCCGGAAATTATAAGCTTGCCTAAAAATATTAATCCAAAGAAAAATAAAAATACTGTTACTACCATAAATGTAATATTCATTAAATCACCTACTTAATTTGATTTTAGCTTTTTGTATGGCTTATATTTAATCAGCGTTTCCAAAAGGTTCAACCTTTCATCAAAACCATATTTGGAAGCATAAATCATCATTAGTGTAAATATATCTTCTTCATCATAACCTTGTTTTTCTCTGCTCTTAGTAAGATAATTATGTTCAACTATTCGTGAAAAACCTCCGGTTATCAAATTGTATTTATAAAAAGGATTTTATTATATATATCAATTATAAAATAAAGTAGGAGAAATCAGGAAATAGTATGGAGCAGTCATTAACACAAAAATAATCAGAGTACAAGTTTTTTGCTTTTTTGTTAGATCCGGGTTTCTGAAAATTGTAAAATAATCAAAATACAGACTGATTAGAGCTGATATTATAATTGTCACTAAAATAAAAAGAAAAGAACCTTTAAACATACTTTGGCTGGAGTAAAAAGGTGCGTTAAAAAATGAAAAAACATTAAGATTAAAACACTCAAAATAGTCTTCTAAATCTGTAAAGTAATAGCTTGGGGACTCAATTATGTTCTGAATAAAGCCAATCACAATCATACTAAAAGATGCTATTAGATCAGCAAACACTCCATTGCGGTAAAGTTTTCTCCTGATTTCTTTATCAATTATTTTTTCTCTAAACAAAGCGTTATCCACGCATTTTGCCAACAGTACCATAAAATATTTTGGCAAAAGCAAAACTATGAGAAAAACCGGTAATATATATATAAAATTATATCCATAGTAAAATCACCTTCACTTTTAAAGTCCTTTTAATTCGTAATTGAAGTATCAAATAATCTAACCGCATTACCGAATTGTACCCAATAAGCATCTGTACCCTCAGGGTCTCTTTGATTTACAGGGTTATTGTTGCAGTATGCAAACATATTTGTTCCAAAGATATTTGATTGAGTGTCACAATACATATCTGCATTTAAAAATCTGCCTGTAACCGGGTCATAGTAACGGCTCTTGAGATAATACAAACCGGTTTCACTGTCATACACATATCCTCGATAACGGAACGGATTTATATTTGCAAGATCACAGTCCGAGGTATGTGCTTTAGTCATATCAGAGTCAATAATTTAAAGTTTTTACACGCCATATAATATCATAATAATAAAATTCAAAATATTTCCGAACGGAATTAACAAAAAATATGGAGCCGACATAATTGCAATAAGTAATGAATATCGTTTCTTTTTTTCTAATAAATCAAGATTTTTAAATATAAAAAATCTGCAAAGTAAGAATATTATTACAGATGATAAAAATATGGTCGAAATAGTAAATAATATACTCTGTAAATTTGAATAGTTAGTTCCTGTTGTTATCATATATATAAGTAGTATAACGGAATTTTGTACTGCATATTTAATGGATTCACCTAAAATTAAAGGAAATAATATCGAAAGAATAACCATTGAAATCGATTCTGCTAAAAAGCAACAGCCTAAAATTTTCCAAATTGTATTATTGTATTCACTACTTAGAAGTGGCTTTGGTAATTTGGAATTAATTATATATACAGATACGCAATTTGCTAAAATTGTTTCCAAAAATGCTATAACGATTATAAAAAACAGTGTAATAATCGGAGTGTATATGTAATGCATCATATTTAACACCTCTAAACTTTTAACAATCAATTAATTTGTTGTAAACTTTATTGGGATAAAAATCAAGCTTAAATACATTACCATATATACTTTTGATTTTATCCTTGTATTTTTTACTTTCACTACTAAAGGTTCCTTGAAGTAATATATCCATTGAAGATTGAACACAATTATAACTATCTAAATCATATTCTCTATTTAATTCGTAATTAGTAATATGTAAATCATTAAGCCATTCATTGCCAGTCCTATAATCACGGGCTATTTGACAAACATCATAAATTACTATGCGTTTACCGTTTTCGTAGCAAGTGAATTTTAGATTATTGGCATTTGACCAAGAATACATTTTTATTAACTTTTTATAATCACAATTACAATATTAAATTTTTGCTAATTAATTGGAATTTGCTTTAAAATATATCCCTTATACCGAGCGTTATCCATTCCTCGTGGCAGTAAATAGTCTTTTCTGTAGCAATAAAGATAATTTTCTGTTGCAAGCAAATCGTCAAATACACATTCGTCAGAAAGCTTCTTTTTAGTTCCGGTTTCTATATCGACCTCCCACAAACCGTTATTTTCATCCTCAACGGTTGTTCTTACTATATTCCACTCTGACTTTTCAGCCGAAAAATAAATTTTATTATTATTGTAAGTAACTGATTGAACATAATTATGTAAGGCTGCTCGTGATATTACTCCGGTTTTTAAATTGTATTTTAAGAAAGTACATTCTTCAGAAGTGTTTATCAGATCTTTGCAGCAATATAAAAAGTAATCATTAATAATAGCCGGCTCGTCCAAGTTACTCAATGTACTATGTTCGAAGTGTGATTTCTGCAAATATGTATCCACATCATATTGAAAAATTTCATATTTGTATTCATTTTTTGTAATAACATTAAGTGTATTGCTGTTTATAGAAATATAGAATATTTCACCGATATAATCTATTTCTTTCCTGTCGTTTATATTCTTAGCATCAACAATTACAAGTTTCTTTTTGTCAACTGAATATAAAACCCTGTCGCCATCAAAGAAAAGGATTTGGCTTTGTTCATCTAATTTTTGCTTTTCTTGTGTTGCGTGATTTTCCATATACAAACTGCCGTCATCGCAATAAACTTCAATATTCTCTATTCTTTGCGAAGTAATTGAAGTTGAAACATTTTCTTTTCTGTCAGAATAATAAATATCAGCCCTATAATACATAGGGTCTTTTACATATAAATTGCCGTCCTTATATACCATATAATCATCTGACATAGGAAACCTTTTACCGTTATAAATACGCATACTGTTACAACCGTATTCATAGCTGTTATAGTACGAAGTATCGCTATCTTGTTTAAGGTCAACTTTTTCTTTGGTCAGAACAAAAAAAGCAATAACCAAAAGTAAAGCAGATAATATAATTAAACATATGAGTAACGGCGACAATTTCTTTTTTACTTTCATAATATCACTTTCTCCTTAGAAATTTACAAATACAGTAATCATTATGTATTAATTACTCTGAAACTTTTAATATATCAAATTCATAACAGCTACAATTTAATTTATTCTGCCAAAACACAGATAAGGCTGTATTCGTAATAATTTGTTTATTAACGGTTCCGTGAAATTTACCAGTAACATTTCCATATTTAACCTCAGCATAATTCTACCATATAAAAGATAAATACGCAACAACAATTAATTATTTTGCATAAATTCATCTTATTACACTATGTATTATTGTTTTAATTGTGCAATATTTTAGGCTGCTACAAATTTTGTAACAGCCTTTTAAAATCTTATTTTATCGTTCACAATTTCATTTATCTTTTTTCTGTTTTCTAATCTTGAAACTGCAAAAACAGATGATCATAGCTTACATCTAATTTTTTCACAAGCCTTTTTATATTATCAATGCTATGCAAACTCTTTTAAATTTCATATTAATCCGTGCTTTCATTTATATATACCAAATAGTTATTAGTTTACTGTAATCTCGGCTTTGTGGGTTTTACCATCTATTTCTGCTCTGCACTTCATTTGAAAATGTACGGAGAGTAAAATAAGAATACAAACAGACAAGAAATAACTACCACGAGAAACTTGCGGAGTGAGCCGAATTTTTTGCCCGATTCAAATAAAAAATAAAGTTATTTACTATGCTTGTTTCTTGCGTATATAATAAAGCGTTTCTTTGTTATAATAACTAAAAATACTGCGGTTAATTTGTTAAAATAAAACATATATTTTTGTGGAGTATTTTGGTATAATTAAAAGGAAATCAAATAATTGGAAAGGACGGATTTCGTTTATGAGTAAACTTAAAAAGCTGACAAGCATTGTGCTTGCGGCAACTATCGTTTCTTCTGCATCTGCAATGGCATTGACCGCATCCGCAGTTGAAAATGATAATGCGGTTTCCGCAGCGGACAATAATCTGCAAAGAAATGTTCAGGACGGCGTAATTTTACACGCTTTTAACTGGTCATACAAAACAATTAAGGAAAACCTGCCTGCAATTGCAGCAGCCGGTTATTCTACAGTTCAGACTTCACCTGTTCAGCAGCCGAAAGACTACTCAACATCAAGAGATGTTACAGGTCAGTGGTGGAAACTTTATCAGCCTGTAAGCCTTTCTGTAGCTAAAAACGCATGGTTCGGTACAAAAGACGAACTCAAAGACCTTTGTACAGAGGCTGAAAAGTACGGTGTAAAAATTATTTGCGACATTGTTTCTAACCATATGGGCAATGAAAGCGAAGATACACCTAATGTTGTAAGCTCACAGGTTAAAACATATGATCCTGAAATTTACGACAATGCAAGTGCTTTCTTCCGTAACAACGATATTGTTGCATCAGACAGCAGTGTAAAAAATGTAGTTCAGGGACATGTTACTTCCTGCCCTGACCTCAAAACAAACAGCAAAGTTGTTCAGGATAAGGTTATCTCACTCCTTAAGGAATGTATCGACTGCGGTGTTGACGGTTTCCGTTTTGATGCGGCAAAACACATTGAAACTCCCGATGACGGTGACTATGCTTCTGATTATTGGAAGAACATTACAGAGTCTGCAGGCTCATATTACAAAGCAAAAACAGGCGACAATCTTTATATTTACGGTGAGATTCTTAACAACTGCGGTTCCGGCAGAAGTTACAGTTCTTACACAAAGTACATTAATGTAACAGATAACAAAACTGGTGACTCTGTACTCGCAAATGTGGTAAAAGGCAAGGCATCAAATGCCGCAAACTCAAGCTACAAGTCAGGCGTTGACGCTTCCGATGTAGTTCTTTGGGCAGAGTCGCACGATACATACGAGGGCGATTCGGGTGCAGGCGGTATCAGCAATACCTCTAAAGTATCTGACGAAAACATCACTAAAGCATGGGCTATCATAGCCGCAAGAAAAGACGCTACTTCTCTTTACTTTGCCCGTCCGGGTGCATCGTTAATGGGTGAGGCAGCAGGCGATATAACTTATAAGAGCACAGCTGTTTCTGAAATTAATAAATTCCATAACCTCTTTGTTGGTCAGAGTGAAAAACTCGGAGCCGTTGACAATGTAGCTTATGTTGCAAGAGGCACAAGCGGTGTAGTTCTTGCTAACTGCGACGGCAACGAAAAGTCTGTAAGTATTTCAGGCACAGGCCTTGCAAACGGTACTTACACAGATACAGTTTCAGGCGCTAAATTCACTGTAGCTAACGGCGTTCTTACAGGTAATATCGGTTCAACAGGTGTAGCTGTTGTTTACAACGGCACAACAACTCCGAGAAATACTTGTTCTGTAGAGAGCGGTGATTTCAAGGGTGACACAATTACAATCAACCTCGGTCTTGACAACGCAGTATCAGGTACATACTGCATTGACAATTCTAAGCCTGTAACTTACACAGGTGACATTGCAATCAGAGTAGGTTCAGACTACGCTTACGGCGAAACAATCCACCTTACTCTTACAGCAACAGACGGCAAAAATACAACAACCACTACTTACAAATATACCAAGCAGAAATCTGCAAGTTCAGGTGTGTATGTATTCTTTGCTTCTGAAAAAAGAGAAACAAGCTCAAAATGGAAAGCTCCTTACTATGTTTACATCTATGACGAGGAATCTTCAAAGGAAGAAACTTATAAGGCATCAAACTGGCCGGGTACAAAGATGAACTATGATAAGGCAACAGGTTATTACTATGCAGAAATTCCTACAACCTGTATTGCAACAGATGCAGATGAAAACGAGTCTGAGTCAAATTTTGACCTTGCACACTCTGCAAACACAAGAGTTATCTTCTGCGACAGCTCAAATGTAAACTCTGCTCCTCGTCAGTATCCGTCGGAAAAAGGCCTTAAATTAAAAGGAACTTCTAGAATTTTCGGTCTTACAAAGACAACTTCATGGGAAGAAACAACACTTGTACCTACAGTTGAATCACAGCCTGCAACCGAAGTTACAAGAGGCGACAAAACATATAAATACGGCGATGTAAACACAGACGGAAAATTTAATGTTCAGGATGTAACCTCACTCCAGTTTATTGTTGCAGAGTCCGTAAAGCCGTCACAGCTTATATATGCATTGAGCGATGTTACAGCTGACGGTGTTGTAGATATCAGAGATGTAACAATGATCCAGAGATATATTTCCGGTATTAGAGAGGACACAGGCAAAACAGGCGAAGTTTATAAGGCTGAACAACCTACACAGCCTACACAGCCTGCAAAACCTACAGAGGCAACCAAGCCTTCTACACAGCCGACAACTGCTCCCGCACCTTCTACTTACACACTTTACTTAAAGACACAGCTTCCTTGGATGACATCAATGGGTACAAATCTCTATGCTTTTGATAACAATACAAAGAAGTCTTATCTGCTTGAGCAGGATACCGACGATTATCCGAATGTATTTAAGGCAGAGGTAGCAAACACACTTACAAGTGTTACTTTCTACAGAGCATTAGATATGGTTGACGAAATGACAAAGGCGTCAAGTTCAGGCCCTGTATACAACGCTTGGTCAGCAACTGTAAGCAGCACAAACAATTGCTACAACCTTGAAAGCGTTGATGAAGCAACAGACAAAGCAACAGCAACAGTCGGTCCGTATGTAAAAGAAGAGGCTCCCGAATGGACACTTGATGTAGTATATTTTGATAATTCAAAAACAAAGTGGGGAGAAGTTTATATTTACGGTTGGGGCAACGGTCTTTACGAAGAGGCATATAAAATGACTCAAATTGAGGGCACAGACATCTGGAAATACGAACTTCCCGAACCTATTTATCCGGGTACAGAAAGTTTCCTTTTTAAGAATACAGAAAGCACTTGGGTTAAAAAGACTAAGAATGTAAAGGTTGTAGAAGGTAAAAATCTTTACGACGGAAAAGCACAGGCTTGGTCAGGCACTTACGAAGAGTGATTTTAAAGTTTAAATTCTAATTTTGCGGGCATACCAAAAGTATGCTCGCATTTTTATGTGAAAATTTTGGTTTTTTATCAAAAGTTGTGGTAAATTATGGTTTGGCTGATTGCTTTATCAAGCAATTATAAAAGTTAGAT